>JAOUIC010000218.1 GCA_029884275.1 Gemmatimonadota bacterium
GACGCTCTTGTGCTCGAGCTGGTCGAGGTGATCCATGGTCGCCGTGGTCGTCATGCCGAACGCTCCTCCAGGTAACGCAGCACCCGCCGGACCGCGTCGTCGACCGGCAGGTGCGTGGTGTCGATGGTCAGTTCCGGGGCGCTGGGCGGCTCGTAGGGATCGTCGAGCCCGGTGAAGTGCTTGATCTCTCCCGCCTTCGCCTTGGCGTACAGCCCCTTCACGTCCCGCGCCGCGCACACCTCGAAGGGTGTCGAGACGAACACCTCGATGAAGTTCCGGCAGAGCCCGCGGACGAAGGACCGCGACTCCTCGTAGGGCGACACCAGCGACGCCACCACGGTCACGCCGTGCCGCTCCAGCCGGCTCGCCACCCAGCCGACCCGGCGGATGTGGGCGTCACGCTCCGGCCGCGTGAAGCCGGTCGCCGGGAAGACATCCCGGATGGCGTCGCCATCGAGGTACTCGACCGCCCCGCCCCGGTTCTCCAGTGCCTCCACCACCCGCCGCGCGATGGTGCTCTTCCCCGATCCGGAGAGGCCGGTGAACCACACCACCCTCCCCTCGCCGCTGGCGGTGTCGAGGTCGCGGTCCGCGAGGCCGATCACGAAACCCTGGTTCCTGAGTTCCGGCTGGTTGTACAGCAGTTCCGAACGCCGCGGCCGGCCAACGCCCGAGTTCCGGAAGATGCAGTCACCCGCCGCCACGTCCCACTCCATGGTGGGTCCCAGCCGGGGGTAGATGTCGGCCTTCCCCTCGGCCACCCAGCAGAACTTGAGCGAGCTTCCGGCGGGCACCCGCTCCGCCACCGTGAGCGTGGCCAGGAACTGCTCCAGCTCCTTCGACGGATGCGATCGGCTCTCCGCCACCCTGAGCCCGTGCTGTGGTAGCGGCGGCCGCGACGTGATGCGGACCGGCTCGCCGCCGCTCTCGCGCCTCCAGCTGCCCAGTCCCAGGCCGGCGTAGTACAGCAGGTCGAGCGCGGGGGCGTAGATCACCCCCAGCACCGGCGCACCGTCCTCGATCAGGGCGATGTTGACCGTGAATTCCCCGTTCCGCTGGATGAACTCCTTGGTACCGTCGAGCGGGTCCACCAGCCAGAATCGCCGCCAGCTCCGGCGCACCTCGAACGCGGGAATCTCCCCCTCCTCCGAGATGACCGGGATCGCCGGCTCCCACTCGGCCAGCGCACGCACGATGACCGCGTGCGCCGCGCGATCGGCGGCAGTGACCGGGCTCCGATCCTGCTTCTGATCTACCGCGATGCCCTCGCGATAATGCGCCAGCGTCGCACGGCCAGCCTCGACGGCGATGCCGCTCAGCCGAACCAGCCCGTCGGGGCTCACCACGGACGGAACAGCACGCCCTTGTCCTGCAGCAGGCGCTTGACTCGCTCGACGCCCTCGGCCTCGGCCTCCTGATCCCCGAGGATCAGGTCGTAGCTCACGTCGGTCGTCACCGGGTCGCCGGCCCAGACCACTTCGAGCCGGTCGGGGTCCACCGCGGTCCGGACGATCTCCAGGTCGTCCTGGGTCAGTTCGGCCGCGGTCACGATCAGGATGGCGCCGGCATCAAGCATCAGGTTTGCGACCTCGCCCAGGCGGCGCAGGTGCTCCGAGCGATTCTGCTCCTGCCGGCCAAGATCCGCATCCACCCCATAGAGCACGTTGGCCATGCCGAGGAAGTAGACCACCCGGCCATCGCCGAACAGCCGCGCCTCGAGATCCTTCGCGAGCGTCTTCCGCACCGTCTCCCGCGAGCCGGTGATCAGCAGGAGGCAGGCGCGCTGGCTGTACTTCTCCGCGCGACGCTCCGGCGGGATGATGCTCGGCTCCCACTTGAAGTTGCGGAGCATCACCTTTTCGCGGATCTCGGACTGCTGGTCGGCGACCGCTTCGCGGACGATGCCGCCGCCGCGTATCTCGTACTCGTCCACCAGCACGAAGCGGCTGGTCGCCGCGACCTGGTCGGCAAGGTCGAAGGCGATGGCGCGGTTCAGCTTGAGGGTGCACTCGGCGACGTCGTGCCGGTCGATCCGGTCCTTGGCCTCGCTGGCGCTCAGATTGGAGGCATCCACCACGCGGTGAACCTGTTCGAGCCGGCAGGGGACCCGGGCGGTGCCCAGCTTGAGCAGGTAGTCACGCTTCTTCACCATCGGCTGGCGGCCCAGCCAGAAGAGGCTCACCCGCACCCGGGTCGTGACTTCGGGCTTGGGCTCATGGGCGAGCGTGGCGAGTTCCCCGCGCGCCACGTAGATCTGCTCCGCCAGCGTGAACCCCGCCGCCTGTCCGGCGAACGCCCCGGTCTGCGCCGGACGGTTGAAGGCCTCGATGCTCTTCACCCGGCTCTTCTTGCCCGAAGGGTAGAAGACCATCTCGTCACCGAGCCGGACCACTCCGGTCTCGATCGTGCCGGCGATGATCCGCCGATCATCGCCCTGGGCGGTGAACTTGTAGACGTCCTGCACCGGCATCCGGAACGGCTTGTCGAGCGCGGGACGCTCCGACTCGAACTGGTCCAGCGCCTCGAGCACCGTCGGACCGTGGTACCAGGGCATGCGCTTCGACCGGGTGGCGATGTTGTCCCCCTCGCGGCCGGCGGCGGGGACGAAGCAGGCGGGGTGCACCCCGATCTGCTCGAGGAAGCCGGTGTACTCCCGGACGATGCCCTCGAAGTGGCGCTGGTCGTACTTCACCAGGTCCATCTTGTTCACCAGGACCGCCAGCTGCCGGATGCCCAGCATCGACATCATATAGCCGTGGCGCCGGCTGTTTTCCTGCACTCCCTCAGCGGCATCGATCACCAGCAGCGCCGCCTCGGCGCGGGAGGCCCCGGTGATCATGTTCTTCAGGAACTCGATGTGTCCGGGGGCGTCGATGATGATGTAATGCCGCTTGGCGGTCTTGAAGAAGACCCGCGCCGCGTCGATGGTGATGCCCTGCGACTGCTCGTCCTTGAGCGCGTCGAGCAGGAAGGCATACTCGAACGGCTTGCTGGTCCGCTCGCAGAGCGCCTTCACCTGTTCCAGCTTCCCCTCGGGAAGCGACCCGGTGTCGGCCAGCAGGCGGCCGACCACCGTGCTCTTGCCGTGGTCGACGTGGCCGCCGATGACGATGTTCATCATTGCTCCGGGCACCGGGCCCGGCATCACCTCCGCGCCGACCGCCGCCGCCACCTGTGCCTGTCCGCTCATGCCTCTCCCACGGGGTTCGATGCGGGCCACAGGCCCGGCCTGATGATCATGCGTCTTCCGCCCCCGCCAGCGCCTCCACATCATCCGCTTTGCCATTGCCTTGCGCCGGACCATCCGCGAGGGTAACCGGGGCGCGCTCGGAAGGGTGCAGCGGGAGCGGCTTGCTCCAGACCTTCCCCTTGATGGTGGCCTCCAGCAGCGGCAGCGGCTGGTACACGATGCTCGACCACATGAAGACCTCGGTGGTGCAGTAGCATTCCTTCCGGGCGATCGACTCCCGGAGCTTCCTGGCCTCATCGGAGTGCCAGATCTCGGGGAAGGACTTCTGGCGCAGATTGCCGACCGGCTTGTGAATCTCGCAGACACCGACATCGCCGTTGGCGTAGACCACGCCGGAGATCCTGCCGGCCTTGCACGGAACTACCTGGCGTTCCTGCTTCACCGTCTCGACCTTGGCCCACTGCAGCATCGGCTCGACCGCGGAACCCATGCGACCCTGCTCACGCGGAGCCCACAGCCGGCGGATATACTCGTACAGGTCTTCGTAGTTCTTGAGACTCGGCCCCTTCAGCGTCGGGTTCTTCCGGTCACCCCGGATGATGGCCAGGTTGTGGTGGTCCATCCTGGGGCAGCGTTCATACAGGTACGTGGTGAGCCGCCGGATCTCGTCCATGTTGACGTCGGTGGCGGTCGAGATCGAGTGGATCCGGAGCCGAGGATCCTCCTCCTGCAGCTTCACCAGCGCGTCGTAGGTCTCCATCGCCTTCTTGAACGAGTTCTTCGCGACCCGGAACGTGTCGTGAAACTCGGGCATGCCGTCGAGCGACAGTTCCGCCACGAACAGATCGAGCGACGGTTCCTTCAGCACATCGCGAATCGCGGCGATGCAGCGGTCTGTGAAGTAGCCGTTCGTCGGGACGTAGATCTGCTTGACGCCGTTGGTCTGGATGAACTTGCGGCAGATGTCGCCGAATTCCTTGCGGAGGAACGGCTCGCCCCCCGAGAGGTTCAGGTTCTCGATCGAGCCGAGCGAGTCGGACAGCGCGAAGATCTCCTCTTTCGACAGGTCGTTCTTCTGGTTCAGGCTGGTCCAGTAGAAGCAGTGTTCGCACTTCATGTTGCAGATGCTGTTGAC
>JAOUIC010000219.1 GCA_029884275.1 Gemmatimonadota bacterium
CCGCGACACCCTGCAGCGCTGCTTTCCCACCCGCCGAGTGGTGCCGGTGAGCTCGATCGACCTCGTCTGGGGTCTCGGCTCGTTCCACTGCGTCACACAGCAGTGGCCGGCGGTTTCGGCGTAGGGGCGGAGCTTGAGCTCCGCCCCTACCATTCGCCTAATGCCAGGTCAGTCCCAGCGTGAAGAGCATGATCGAGTTGGTCCCCGGGATATCCCCGAGTCCCGCGACGTTTTCCTCCTCGAACACCTGCAGCATGTAATCCGCTTGCCCGACAAGGTAGATGTTCCGGCCAATCTGGAGTTCGTAGCCCAGGCCCGCGCCGGTTCCGAACCCGCCCTTGTCGGTCGAGACCGTCGTGTTCCCGGAGCTGGTCGATTGATCCGCGAAGGCCACTCCCACACCGCCCTTCAGGAAGAATCCGCTCGTCGCGCTGGGATAGAACTGCGCCACGAAATGGGCGTTGCCGCGGGTCTTGTCGGTGTTCCCATCTTCCCGGCCCCAGGCCAGGCTCTCGAAGCCCAGCAGGACCTTCTGGCTCGGCGTGCCCCCGAGCTTGAGGTACCCGCCGAAGCCCCCCATGGACTCGCCGTCGAACCCGGTGGACAGGTTCGTGCCTCCACCCAGGCCGAACCCCACCCAGAACCCCTTGTGGACATTTCGCTCCTGGGCCTCGAGCGAGGCGGCGCCGCCCAGGATGAGCGCCATGAGTAGCAGTGTCCGCATCTGATTCCCCTTTGAGTGGCCGGCCCCTCACGCGGGGCCCGGGCAGAACCCATGCCAACCGGAAGGTAGTCGCCCTGATTGACAGCCGAGAAGTACCGAGGGATAGTTCGGGACCCTTGACGCGCCCGGAGAGCTCCAGATGCGCCGAAAAATCGTAAGCCTTGGACTCTCCGCGCTTTTCCTCGGCTCAGTCCCCCTCTCCGCCCAGAACTTCACCGGCACCTACACGGTTCGGGCTCCTGCCGGCAATGTTGTCACCCTGGTGCTGCGCCAGAATCCGGGCGGGAAAATCCAGGGCGAGTTGTCCGGAAATGAGACGGTCGTCCAGATCGAAGGACGGTTGGAGGGGGGCAACATGGTCGGCACCGCCACCAGTGGCGGCATCACGGGCTTCGCCGCTGCAAGCCTGAGCGGGGATTCCCTGCAGTTCATGATCGCCGACTTCGGGCCGGACGGGAAACCGGACTTCGCGACCGGCCAGGCCATCGTGCTGACACGGGGTACCGCCGGCTCCGCGGCCCCGCCCGCGGCGGCCCCGTCGGGGCGCACCCCAGAGCCGGCCCCGCCAGCCGCCGGAGCGGACCAGCAATTGACTCAGCTGCTGCTGGGCTCCCCCTGGTGCAGCTTCCAGTACAACCAGACCTCCGGGCGGACCTCCACCAGCCGCTACACCTTCCTTTCCGACGGCACGGTGGCGTTCGGCACCAACACCGAGGGAGGGACCTCCAACCAGTTCGGCGGCGGCACGGTGAACCTCGGAGGCGGCGCCACCGGGAGCGTCTACAGCCAGTCGCAGGGCGGCGGCCGGCTCCGATGGAAGGTGCAGCAGGGGATGCTGCACCTCGACGACGGCAAGGGCTTTCAGCCCGTCGCCCTCCAGGTCACCCGGAACTCGAACGGGTACCCCATCATCACTGCCGACGGGACCGAATACAGCCAGTGCAACTGAACGACTGACGATCCGCACTCCGAGCCCGAGACAACCTCCGATGTCGCTGGAAGTCTTCTCCGACGCATGGGCACGCGCGTGTGCCGTGGCCATCAACGACAACCCGTCGTATCGCGCCGCCGCCGTGACGTGGGAGGGGTCCATCCTCCTCCACATCGTCGCCTCCGACCCGGGCAGCGAGCGGCGGGTCTACCTCGACCTCTGGCGTGGCGAGTGCCGCGAGGCCAGGTCGGGAACCGCGACGGATGAGGATGCGGCACGATACATTCTCGCCGGCGACCACGCCGCGTGGCACCAGGTCCTCACCGGTGTCACCGCCCCCATCATGGCGATCATGATGGGCAAACTCCGCATCACCAAGGGCTCGCTCGCCGAGCTGCTGCCCCATGTCGAGAGCGCGAAGCAGCTCGTGGTGTCGGCCGCGTCGGTCCGGGCGTCGTTCCCCGGCGTGGCATGACCGCCCGGTCGTACGTCACGACCAGCGTCCGCGGGCTCCGGCACGACAGTCCCCCGATGCGGCTGTGGCACAAGTCCAAGCAGCTGGGAGTCTGGGACCCTCGCGCCATCGACTTCAGCCGCGACCGGGAGGACTGGACCCGGCTTGACGCCCAGGAGCGGGACACCCTCCTCAGGCTCTCGAGCCTGTTCCAGGCCGGCGAGGAGTCGGTCACTCTCGACCTCCTCCCGTTGATGATGGTCATGGCGGAGGAAGGCCGGCTGGAGGAGGAGATGTACCTGGCAGCCTTCCTCTGGGAAGAGGCGAAGCACGTTGAAGTCTTCCGCCGTTTCCTCGACGAAGTCGCCGACGAGCACGGCGACCTGACCCGCTACCACACGCCCAGCTACCAGGTGGTGTTCGGCGACGCCCTTCCCACCGCGATGGGCCGCCTGCGGCACGACCGCTCGCCGGTCGCGCAGGCCGAGGCTTCGGTCACATACAACATGATCGTCGAAGGCGTTCTGGCCGAGACCGGATACGAGGGATACCACGCGATCCTGGCACGGAACGGAATCATGCCCGGGATGCAGACCGCGGTCACCTACCTCAAGCGGGACGAATCACGTCACCTCGCCTACGGGGTCTACCTGCTCTCCCGGCTGGTCGAGGAACACGGCGATCCGGTGTGGGACGCGACCCAGCAGCGCATGGAGGCCCTCCTTCCCCCCGCGATCGGCGTGATCCAGGAGATCTTCTCCAGTTATGAGCGGATGTCGTTCGGGCTCAAGCTGGAGGAGTTCCTCGACTTCGCCATGCGTCAGTTCCAGGCCCGCATGACCCGCATTGCCCGGGTCCGGACCGAAGGACTCGGGGAGTGGGAGGCGGGAGATCCGTGAGCGGCGGGCGGACATGGCCTGAGAATGCTGGAAAGAAAGGAGCCCCCGGCGCAATCGCCGGGGGCTCCTTCGTCCTGTCCCTGCCCTGGGACTACTTGAGGAACAGCAGCTCGCGGTAGGTCGGCAGCGGCCAGAGGTCGGCCGAGACCTGGATTTCGATGGCGTCGGCGTAGGCGCGGAGCTGGTTCATCGCCGGCCTCACCTTGTCCCGGATCCAGGTGGCATGACGGACCGGGTCCTCGTCGTGATGGGCCACGGCCTTCTCCAGTGCGGTCAGCGCCTCACGGAACCGTGAGATCAGGTTCACGAACTCCCCCAGCGACTGCAGGGTGTCGTTGCACTTGACCCCTGCCGCCTCGGTGGTGGACACCGCCGCCGCGACCCGCGCCTGGTGCTGCAGCGCGGCCGGGAGGATCTGGGTCCGCCCGATGGCCAGCATGGTCTCGGCCTCGATGGTGAGCTGCTTGACGTATTTCTCGTAGCCGATCAGGGTCCGTGAATCGAATTCGGCCTTGCTCAGCACGCCGTACTTCTTGAACAGGTCGATGTTGCGGCGGGACCGGAGGATGCCGAACGCATCGACCGACTCACGCAGGTGCGGGAGGCCCCGGCGCTCCGCCTCGGCGTGCCACTCGAGCGAGTAGCCGTCGCCGGCGAAAATCACCCGCTTGTGCTGTTTCACGACCTTCTTGAGCAGCGCCATCGCCGCAGCCTGGACCCGGGCCGGAGTTGGCGACTTGCCGACGGCGCGCTCCAGCTCGCCTGCCATCCAGTCGAGCGATTCGGCGACGATGGTGTTGAGCACCGTGTTGGGCCACGCGATCGACTGGCTCGATCCCACCGCGCGGAACTCGAACTTGTTGCCGGTGAAGGCGAACGGCGAGGTGCGGTTGCGGTCGCCGGAGTGGCGCGGCAGGGTCGGCAGGGTGCGGGCGCCGAGGTCGATGACGCCGCCCTTGAGGGTACGGCGCAGCTGGCCCTTCGTGACCTGGTCGAGAATGTCCTGCAGCATCTCGCCCAGGAAGATCGAGATGATCGCCGGTGGCGCCTCATTGGCGCCAAGGCGGTGGTCGTTCCCCGCCGAGGCGATCGAGGCGCGGAGCAGTTCCGCATTGAGATCCACCGCCCGGATCACGGCGCAGAGGAAGACCAGGAACTGCAGGTTGGTGTGGGTCTCGTCCTGGGGGTCGAGCAGGTTGTGGCCTGCGTCGGTGGCCATCGACCAGTTGTTGTGCTTGCCGGAGCCGTTGACGCCGGCGAAGGGCTTCTCGTGCAGCAGCGCCGCGAGGCCGTGCCGCGGGGCGACCCGCTTCAGG
>JAOUIC010000220.1 GCA_029884275.1 Gemmatimonadota bacterium
GTCGGCTCCGGCAGCAGGGACGAGGGGGCGAACAGGGGCAAACTAGCGGCCGGCCACCGATATGTCCAATATTAGTAATACGACTTATCCATATCATGGAGATATGATTCGCGAACTCGAACTGCGCCACCTCCGCTACTTCGCCATCCTCGCCGAGGAGCTGCATTTCGGGCGCGCGGCCAAGCGGCTGGGCATCGCCCAGCCGCCGCTGTCCCAGCAGATCCGGCGGCTGGAGGAGCTGGTCGGCGCCCGCCTGCTCGACCGCACCAGCCGCCGGGTCCAGCTCACCGATGCGGGGCGCAGCTTCCAAGTCGAGGCCGCCCGCGTGCTGGCCGGGGTGGAGACGGCGGTGGAGGCGGCGCGGCGAGCGTCACGAGGTGAGGCCGGGAGCCTCCGGGTCGCCTTCGCCGCCACGGTCATGTTCCTGGCCCTGCCCCAGATCATTCGCGAGTTTCGCGACCGCTACCCCAGGGTCCAGCTCGACCTGCGCGAGATGCCCACCGGCCCTCAGCTGGCGGCGCTGCTCGAGGGCGACATCGACCTCGGCTTCGTCCGCGAACCCGGGCCCGACCCGGCGCTCGAGATCGTCACCGTGATGCGCGAGCCGCTCCGCATCGCGCTCCACAAGGGGCACCGGCTGGCGCGGCGCGCGCGAGTGACCGTGGCCGACCTCGCGACCGAGCCGTTCGTGCTCTTCCCGCAAGACCTGGCCCCCGGGCTGCACCGCCAGGTCATGACAATCTGCCGCGAGGCCGGCTTCGCCCCGCGGGTGGTCGAGGAGAGCCGTGAGCTCTACACCAGCGTCAGCCTGGTCGAAGCGGGGATCGGGGTGTCGATCCTGCCGGCGTCGGTGGAGAAGCTGGGCTGGAAGCATGTCCGCTATCTGCCCATCCCTGGTCCTGCGGGGGAGACACGCATCGCGGCCGCTTGGCGAAAGGACCGCGACCGGCCGGTGCTGCAGGCGTTCATGGGGGTGGTCATGGAGGTGGCCGGGATGTCGCATCAGTGAGGAGATCCGCGATGCGGGAGATGGCGCCCCGGCTCAATCCGGGGAGCTCCTGGTGATGCTCAGTCTCCGCAGTACTCGTCCAGCTGTTCGATGCCGATCAGCACCTCGCGCGGCTTGCTGGATCCCGGCGGGTTGGGGCCGAGGATACCGGCGAGGTAGAGCTGGTCGATGATGCGGGCGGCGCGGCCGTAGCCGATCGACAGTCGCCGCTGCAGGAGCGAGGTCGAGCCCCCCTGGTTCTGGAGGCAGAGTTCCGCCGCCCGGCGGAACAGTTCGTCCCGCTCGCCCTGCTCCCCGGGACCGCCCCCGCCCTCCTCCTCCTGCTCCATCGCGCGGACCAGCGCGAGGATGTCCTCCTCCTTCCGGGCGGCGGCGGCTGCGGCGACCCGCGCTGCCTGGCGCGCCTCGAACCAGTCCATCAGCCGCTCGGTCTCTTCGGTCGCGATGAACGCCCCCTGGAGCCGCATCGGTTCGCTCTTCCCCGGCGGCAGGAACAGCATGTCGCCGTTCCCGAGCAGGGCCTCGGCGCCGTTCTGGTCGAGGATGGTGCGGCTGTCCACCTTCGACGCCACCCGGAAGGCGATCCGGCTCGGGAAGTTGGCCTTGATGAGGCCAGTGATGACGTTCACCGAGGGCCGCTGGGTGGCGAGGATGAGGTGGATGCCGATGGCGCGCGCCTTCTGCGCCAGGATCGCGAGCGGCGTCTCGACCTCCCCCTGCACCGTCATCATCAGATCGGCCAGCTCGTCCACGATCATCACGATGAACGGCAGCGGGCCGTCCTTGTACACTCCGTCGTCCACCGGCTCCGGCGGCGTCGTGCCCCCCTCGGCGGCGATGCTCGAGAGCGTCGGCCGGGCCTTGGGCGGGTTCGAGAGCGGCTTGCCCTCCTCGACCTTCTTGTTGAAGTCGGCGAGGTTGCGGGCGCCGTTGGCGTGCAGCAGCTCGTAGCGGCGGTTCATCTCGTACACCGCCCACTTGAGGGCGCTGGCCGCGTCGCTGTTGTTGGTGACGACCTTGTGCCGGAGGTGCGGCAGCGCGTTGTACATCGAGAGCTCGACCATCTTCGGGTCCACCATCAGCAGCCGGAGCTGCTTGTCGGTGTAGCGATAGATCAGGCTCGAGATGATCGTGTTGATCGCGACCGACTTCCCCGAGCCGGTGGCGCCGGCGATGAGCAGGTGCGGCATCTTGCCCAGGTCGGCGATGATCGGCTTGCCTTCGAGGTCCCGGCCCAGCGCGATGGGCAGCGTGCCGCGGGTGTGCTCCCACTCGTCGCTCTCCAGCAGCTCCCTGAGGCTCACCATCCGCGCGGTGGGGTTCGGGATCTCGACGCCGACGGCGCCTTTGCCCGGGATCGGTGCCACCCGGATGGACTGCGCCCGCATGGTGATCGCCATGTCGTCGGCCAGCGCAGCAATCCGACCCACCTTCACCCCGGGCGCCGGCACCACTTCGAACTGCGTCACCACCGGTCCCGTGGTCCTGCCGGCGATGGACCCCTCAACCTTGAAGGTGCGGAGAGTCTCGAGCAGCACCTGTCCCAGCCGGTCCAGCTCCGCTCCCCCGGCGTCACCTTCCTGGGCCAGCGGCGGATTCAGCAGGTCGATGGGGGGCAGCACCGAGTCGTCGGTCGGGTCGCCAATGGGGGCATCGGTGGTACGGGCGGGCTTCTTCGGCTTCTTCTCCTTCCTCACTGCCGGCCTCGGCGCCACCACGCCTTCCTCGTCATCGTCGGGAGTGGTCGAGGTCGGGGGAATGACGCCGGCCCCCACCCCGCGCCCGGTGATGCCCCCGGCGGTGCCGCCGCTACCCTCGGTTACCTCCCTTATTCCCACCCACCGCATCAGTGGATGCCATGCGACCGTGAGGATGGTGAGCGCCGAGAGCGAGACGAACCCGAACAGCAGGCCGCCCGCGGGGCCGATGGCACTGACCACGTAATAGGCTGCGAAGCCCGGGATGACGCCGGTCAGCCGTGGCGCGAGGTCGGTCGAGTCGAACCCTTCCGGCCTGACATCCGCTATAACGCCGATGATGAACGGGATGACGATCGCCAGGCCCGAGACCAGGATGGCGGCCCGCTTCATGTCCAGCTGGGGCAGGCGATCGAACCCGGCGAGACCGACGGCGAGCCCCAGCAGCGGGAACCCGATGGCGCCGATGCCCAGGAGCTCCCAGAGCGTGCCGCCGAGCCATCGTCCGAACGGCCCGGTGAGATCGACCGGCAGCAGCGTGAGACCGACGAAGCTGCCGAGGACCAGCGCGATGATGGCGCCGAGGTGGCGGCGTCCCTCGTCACTCATGGGGAGACTGCCGGTGCGGGCACGACGCGGCGCTCGGCGAAAACCGGCAGCACCGGGTAGCGATCCTCGGTCGCGGCAATGGTGATGTCGCCCTCGAAGCCGGCGGCGACCAGGTCGCGGCCCCCCTGGCTCAAGGTGAGCGGCCGTTCCCAACCGTGCCCATAGCGCCTGACGAGATCGAGGGCTGCGAGGGCGCCGTCGTTGAGTCCCTTGCGGTGCCGCCGCCCCCCCATCGCCGCCTCGATCAGGCGGCCGGCGACGTAGGCGTCATCCAGGGCGAAGGCCTTTTCCCGCCCGGCGCAGACCACCAGCAACTCCCGGCCGTCGAGGAAGGCGGCCCGGGCGCACGCCGCCACCAGCGAGAAGTTCACGATGCCCGCCACGTAGGCCTGCGGCGCGGCGGAGACCGCGAGCAGGGCGCCGGTGCCGTTGGTCGTGGTCATGATCAGGGTCTTGCCGCGGACCTCGGACTCGGTCATCTCCCCCGGGGAGTTGCCCAGGGCGAAGCCCTCCACCTTGAGGCGGTTCCGCTCGCCCGCGAGCACGGTTTCCTCCGGACCCAGCGTCTGGGCCAGCCGAATCGCCTCCTCGACGCTCGCGGTGGGGACGACAGCCCGGGCGCCGGCGGACAGCGCGGCACAGATGGTGGTTCCCGCCCGCAGCACATCGATGACGAAGACGGCCTTGCCGTGGACCTCGACAGCGCCGAGGCCGGCGGGAGTGAAGACGACGTCCAGCCTCATGCTTCGGGGCGGAGCAGCTCGGCGTGGCGTTCCAGGAACTTGGTGTCCACCTGCCCCGCGATGAACTCGGGGTGGCGGATGATGCGCGCCAGGAAGGGGATGGTGGTGGTCACTCCTTCGATGATGAAGCCATCGAGCGCCTGGCCCATCCGGGCCAGCGCCTCCTCGCGGGTGTTGCCGTGCACGATCACCTTGGCGAGCAGCGAGTCGTAGTAGGGCGGAACGGTGTAGCCGGCATAGACGTGGGT
>JAOUIC010000221.1 GCA_029884275.1 Gemmatimonadota bacterium
GCCGAGGCGCCGGACTTCGGGTAGTCCTGCCGGTAGACCAGCCCCTTCCAGCCCGGGTAGGTCCAGGAGGAGGTGCCGAACAGGCACTCCGGCGGCAGGGCGCGAGCGTACGCCTCCAGCGCTTCCGGTGGCGGGGTGTCAGGCGTCGAGTTGGAGGGCATCGTTCACTCGCGTCATCCAGCGGCAGTGGTGCAGTGGAAGTTACGCCAGATCGAGCGCAGCGGGGACCCCGGCCAGGGGAGCCGGTGGGACGGTTCATCGTGGATTCATGCTCGGTTCGTAGATTCGGTGCGACCCTTCTCAAGGAATCGCGCCATGAACGGAGCCCACCTGCACCTCATGATCAACCACCTCCCCGTGCTGGGGGTGGGATTCGGCCTCCTCCTGCTGCTGGCAGCGCGCTGGCGGCGCAGCACCGAATTGACCAATGCCGCGCTGGTCGTGTTTGTGCTTGCGGCCGCGGCCGCCGGCACCGCGTACCTGACCGGAGAGCCGGCGGAGGGCGCGGTGGAGGATGTCGCCACCGTGACCGAGGCCTCGATCGAGCAGCATGAAGAGGCCGCCACCGTGGCGCTGGTCCTGACCGGCCTGCTCGGTGCCGGGGCTCTGTTCGGTCTCATCGGCTTCCGTCGTCAGGCGCTCCCGCCCGGATGGTTCACCGGCGCGGCGCTGGTTGGGGCACTCGTGGCCGGCGGGAGTATGGCGTACACCGCCAACCTTGGCGGGCAGATCCGGCATCCCGAGATCACCACCGGCGTGGCCCTCGGGGGCCAGGTCGGGCCTGGCGATGAGCGTGGCGGCGGCCGTGACGCAGCCGGCGAGGAGGACGAGAAGGACGACAAGGACGAATGAGGTCCGGGATGCGGGTACTGCTGGTCGAAGACGATCCAACGCTGGCCGGCGCCGTGGTGGCCTACCTCCGCGGCGCCGGCTTCGCGGTCGACTCGGTGTCCACCGGAGGTGAGGCGCTGCTCGAGAGCGCCGTCATCGCCTACGATGCCATCGTCCTCGACCTCGGCCTGCCGGACCTGGATGGCGTGGAGGTCTGCCGGCAGCTCAGGGAGCGGGCCCACGCGCCGCGGATCCTGATGGCGACGGCGCGGGATGCCCTGAAGGACCGGGTCACCGGACTCGAGACCGGCGCCGACGACTACATCGTCAAACCCTACGCGCTGGTGGAACTCACGGCCCGGCTGCGGGCCCTGATGCGGCGCCCGGTCGACGCCATCCCGCCGGTGCTGGTGGTGGCCGACCTGTCGCTCGACACAGGCACCCAGGTCGCCCATCGCGGCGAACGCGCCATTCGGCTGACGGCCAAGGAGTTCGCGGTCCTGGAGTACCTGATGCGGAACGAGGGCCGGGTGGTCTCGCGCGCCCAGATCAGCGAGCATGCGTGGGATGAGAACTACGACGCGGCCAGCAACGTCATCGAGGTGTACGTCGCCCGCCTGCGCCGCAAGCTCGATGAGGGGGGAGAGGCGCCGCTGCTCCACACCGTGCGGGGCTCGGGATATCGTCTCGGACCGCAGCCGTGAATCGCCTCTCGATCAGGGCGCGCCTCACCCTGCTGTACGCCGGGTCGGTGCTGCTGATGCTCGCGGTCGCCTCCCTCACCCTGCGAGTGGTCCTGCGCGACGGGCTGGAACGCGAGTTCCAGCGAGCTCAGCTGGCCACCATCGCGCTGGTACAGAACCAGTTCGTGGTGGAATTGGAGGAGTACCCGGCGGTGGATTCCGCCGCGACGCACCTGGTCGGGGAGGTGCTCTTTCCAGACCGCCAGGTGTCGCTGCTCGACCCGACCGGCCGGCCGATGTCCCATCCCCGGCGCCTTTCCGGCGTCGTGCTCAGTCCTCCGCTTCGAGTCATCGAAGCGCCGCTCAACCCGTCACTGGCGCCCGGATGGACCGTCAGGGTCACGCACAGCGCCGACGGCCTGATCCGCTCGACGCGGCGGCTGGACCGCGGGCTCACGGTCGGGATCTTCGTCAGCGCCTTTCTGGCCGGCCTCGTCGGCTGGTGGCTCACCGGGCGGACCCTCGAGCCGGTCGGCATGATGGCTCACGCGGCCGAGGGGATCCAGGCCAGCAGGCCGTCGGAGCGGCTGCCGATCACCGATCCGTCGGATGAACTGGGCCGGCTGGGGCTGGCCTTCAACGACCTGCTCGACCGACTCGAGCGGGCCCTGGGGCAGCAGCGCCAGTTCCTGGCCGACGCGGCGCACGAACTCAGGACCCCGATCGCGCGGCTGCGCTCCCAGCTGGAGCTGGCCGAGCGCCCGGGCTCGGCTCCCCTGACGCCGGAGGCAATCGCCGGGCTGCACTCCGATCTCGAGCGGATGGCGATGATGCTGGACGAACTGCTGCAGCTGGCCCGGGTGGATGCGGGGGAGCGCACCCTTCAGCCGGCTCGCCTTTTCGTGGACGACGTCGCCCACGAGGCGACTGCCGCCTGGCGCGCGGCCGCCGAGCGCCGGGGCCTGGCGCTGGAGTTCGAGGTGCCCGAGCAGGAGGTGCCGTTGGCGGCAGACCCGGTGCTGCTCCGGCGCCTGATCGACACCCTGCTCGACAACGCCATCCGCTACAGCTCCTCGGGCGGCCGCATCGAAGTCACGGCTCGAGCCGAGGGCGGTTACGCCGTGATTGACGTCGCCGACCGTGGTATCGGGATTCCGGAGGACGAGCGCGCCCGCCTGTTCGAGCGCTTCTTCCGCGGCCGCCTCGGGCGGCAGCGCGCGCCGGATGGGAGCGGGCTCGGTCTTCCGATCGCGCAGTGGATCGCGGAACGTCACGGTGGGCGAGTCGAACTCCTGCCACGCGAGGGTGGCGGGACCGTGGCGCGGGTGACGCTGCCCAGGGCGATGCCGCCTGGGGAGTGACGGCCGATGTGCCCGGCCGGCGCACCGGTCAGCGCGACACGATGCGCTGCACGCGGCCGTTATCGGTGAGGATGTACAGTTCCCCCCGCGCGTCTTCGCCGAAGCTGGTGATGTTCCCCCCGGGCCGGAGTTCGGCGCGGTCCAGGCGATTCGCGGCCTGACCACCCTGGTACTGGAAGCTCCGCACCCAGCCATTGCAGTAGTCGGCGTAGAGGTAGTGCCCCACCAGCGCCGGAATGGCCGATCCGCGATAGACGTAGCCCCCGGTCACCGAGCAGCCCTGGTTGTGTCCGTAGTCGAGCACCGGCAGCGTCAGCCCCGCGGGACTGCAGCCGCTGGTGTAGCAGTTGGTCCCTTCCATCAGGTTCCAGCCGTAGTTCTCGCCTCCCGCGCTTCCGGCGGGCTGGACATTCACTTCCTCCCAGGCGTTCTGTCCCACGTCGGCGATGTAGAGGTCGCCGGCCTGGCGGTCGAAGCTGAAGCGCCAGGGGTTGCGCAGGCCCCAGTTCCACAGCTCGCCACGGTAGGCTGTGTTGACGTAGGGGTTGCTGCCGGGGATGGTGTACGTCCCGCTCCCGCTCACATCCAGGCGGAGAATCGAACCGAGCAGGTCGCTCCGATCCTGCCCGGTGCCCTGCGGGTCACCGCCGCTGCCGCCATCACCCAGGCCGACGTAGAGGTAGCCGTCGGGGCCAAAGGCGATCATCCCGCCGTTGTGGTTGGAGTACGGCTGCGGCACGGTCAGCAGGGTGAAGCCCGACGCCGGATCGGCCAGGTCGGCGTTGCCGGAGACCTGGTAGCGGGCGATCACCGAGCTGCCGTTGAGTCGGGTGTAGCTCACGTAGAAGCGGCCCGAGGTGGCGTAATCGGGTGAGAACGCCATGCCCAGCAGACCCTGCTCGCTGCCGCGGCTGACCGAGTCCGTCAGGTCGAGGAAGGGCGCCGCGAGTACGCTCCGGTTCCGGATGATCCGGATGGCGCCGGATTTCTCCACCACGAAGAGGCGGGCGGTGTCGCCTGGCGGTGCGGTCAGGAAGACCGGCGCGTCGAGTCCGGAGGCGATGGTGTCGAGCCCGAGACCCGCAGGAGGCAGCGGCGGGTCGTCAGGCTCGGAGGAGCCGCACCCCAGCAGCAGGGCGAACAGGGTGAAGATCGTCATCATGGCTGGCCGTCGGCCCATGGGGGTGTCCTTCATGAGATGCTGCGCGCCTGGTGGGGGTTGGGCACGCACTGCCTTGAATGTATAGGCAGCCTCATGAGCGAGTGTGGTGACCCGAGTCACCTCGCCGCCGCCACCCGCTCCAGCCGGTCCAGCCCCGTCACGGTGAGCGTCACCGCGCCGAACTCCTCCTCCACCTTGCCGCGCAGCAGGAACGGGCCCTGGTCGAACAGCACATGGCCGCG
>JAOUIC010000222.1 GCA_029884275.1 Gemmatimonadota bacterium
TTGCGGTGGGCATCGCCGATCAGGTTCCGAAGCTCATTGCCCACCGGCTGCTGGCGCCAGCAGTCAGCGGCCCTGAGCCCGTGCACCTGGTCTGCCGGGAGGATCGGGTGGAACGGCTCTTCGCCGATCTCGCCACGCACTCCCTGGACCTGGTCCTGAGCGACCGGCCCCTCGGAGGCGAGTCGCGGGTGCGCGCGTTCAACCATCTCCTGGGCGAAACGGGGGTCGCGATCTTTGGCGTGCGGCCGCTGGCCGAGAAGTACCGAAGGGGATTCCCCCAATCCCTTCAGGACGCGCCCTTCATCCTGCCAGCCCAGGGGACCAGCCTGCGCCGGTCGCTCGATGAGTGGTTCGAACGGGAACGGATCGTCCCCCAGGTGGTGGGCGAATTCAGCGACAGCGCCCTGCTGAAGGAGTTCGGGCGGGGAGGCGCCGGGCTGTTCGCGGCACCCGCCGCGGTGGGGGATGACATCCGCCGCCAGTATGAGGTTCAGCTCCTCGGCGAGCTGTCCCGGCTGCGGGAGGCCTACTATGCAATCACAATCGAGCGCCGGCTCCGGCACCCGACGGTCGTGCGAATCTCGGAGACGGCGCGAAAGGGGCTCTTTGCCTGATCGGACAGAGTCCTGCCGCGGCGGCGAGAAAGGCAAAGCGGGGACGCCGGAAGCTCCGGCGCCCCCGCCCACTGTCAGGGGAATCAGCGCGCACGCTGCTGCGTTGGTGCCTCGGCCGGAAGGCCGAGCTTGTCGCCGATCGCCAGCTGAATCTCCTGCATCCCGGCCAGAGTGCCATAGAGTTCCATGGTCAGGAACCTCACCTCGGCCGGGTTCGGCGAGGTCGCGCCGGCCTCAGCATGCAGCTTCCCGACCAGGCCTTCTGCCTTGGCGAAGGCATCGCGCATGGTGGTGACCTCGGCCAGCACCCGGCTGCGCTGGTCGGATGACAGGTCGGCCGTCATGACCGCGAAACGCTCCCCGGCGGACTGCACCCCGCGGGCAACGTCCAGCGCCTGCTGCTGGCTGAGGTAGCGGTCAAGCGAAACGCCGTGCGTGGCCCAGTGGTAGAGGTTGCTGACGGTCTCGCGCGTCGTGGCGACGGCCGACAACAGGGCGCGGTGCGAGTGCAGCGCCGGGGTACGCAGGTCATTCGAAGCGGCAGGAGCGACGGGTGAGGTCGCGAGCAGGATGGCAGTGGTGAGCGACAACATGGTTCTATCCTCCATGAGTTCAAGTCAGGTACCGAATCCAGCCGGGGGACTGAATGGCCGTGCCCTCGTGCATCGGATCCCCCCGGCGGGCAACATTCTAGGATACCAGACGATGATAGGCAAATTGAACTAATGGATTATTTATATTGATAATATCGATATATGTGACGATCCGGGCAATCGACGCACACGCATTGTATTCGTCTATGAGTCCGTGCGAATATCTGAGCTTGTAGACCTCCTGGCCAGTCGCTAGGTTCTCGCCCCATGCCGAACCTGCCGTTCCTGCTCTCGCTCGCGCCTGCCGGCGAGGGCCTCCCGCCAGTGGCGTGGGCCTATGCCGGCTTCTTCCTGCTGGTGCTGCTGTTCCTCGCCCTGGACCTGGGCGTCTTCCACCGGGAGGCCCACGAAGTCGGGATGCGGGAGGCGGTGACCTGGACCATCATCTGGATCATGGTGGCCATGGCCTTCAACGGGCTGGTGTATTTCGCCTACGCGCGGCACTGGCTCGGGCTCGGCCTCAACGTGCCGCAACTCGACGGCAGCCTGGCACCCGAAGTCGGCGGACTCGAGGCCGCCAGGCTGTTCCTGACCGGCTACGTGGTCGAGAAGTCGCTGAGCATGGACAACGTGTTCGTCATCGCGCTGATCTTCAGCTTCTTCGCGGTGCCGGCGCGCTACCAGCACCGGGTGCTGTTCTGGGGCATCATGGGCGCGCTCGTGATGCGCGGGCTGATGATCTGGATCGGCGCCGCACTGATCCATCAGTTCAGCTGGATCATCTATGTCTTCGGCGGGTTCCTGATCCTCACGGCCATCAAGATGGCGGTCATGAACACCGACACCATCAATCCGGAGAAGAACGTCCTGATCAAGCTGGTGCGGCGGCTCTACCCCGTGACCAGTCAGTACGACGGGCAGAAGTTCTTCACCCGCCTCGATGGCCGCCGGGCCGCTACGCCGCTGCTCCTGGCGCTGGTGATGGTCGAGTTCACCGACCTGGTCTTCGCGGTGGATTCGATCCCCGCAATCTTCGCGATCACGGCTGACCCGTTCCTGGTGCTGACCAGCAACGTGTTCGCCATCCTCGGTCTCCGGGCGCTGTATTTCTGTCTGGCGAACCTGATCCACCAGTTCCGCTACCTGAAACCGGCGCTCGTGGTCGTGCTGTTCTTCGTCGGTGTCAAGATGATGCTGGTGAACACCCAATTGAAGATCGACACCGGGATATCGCTGGTGGTGATCCTCGGGACACTGACCCTCGGAGTCGTGGCCTCCGTCGTGTCGATCCGGCGCAATAGAAGCCGTCTGGCGGCGTGAGTCGACCGGGTCCGTCGCACAGCTGCCCAGCGGGCGGGTCCCCTCCTCCGGTTCCCTCCTCTCGAGCCTATCCGGCCCGTCCCATTCGGGGCGGGCCCACTCATACGCAACCTATGGAGTCACTACAACCGTGAGCCAATACCATCAGGCCCCCCCTCTCCCCGCCCGCCGCCGCTTCCTCGCGCTCGCGGGCCTGGCCGCCCTGGGGATCGCATGGCCCGGAGCCCCCGGCTCCGCCTGGGCTGGGCCCGTCACCCGCCGCGCGATCGAGCCCGACACCCCGGAGGCGGCGCTGCAGATGCTGATGGAGGGCAACGCCCGATTCGCCGCCGGGCAATTGACGACGCCCCATCGGAGCCTGGACCGCCTGAACGAGGTCGCCGCGGCCCAGCACCCCTTCGCGGCCGTGCTCAGCTGCGCCGATTCCCGCGTGCCGGTCGAACTCCTCTTCGACCAGGGATTCGGCGACCTGTTCGTGGTCCGGAATGCCGGCAACGTCGTGACCCCGGAGGAGATCGCCAGCCTCGAATTCGGCGCGCTCGTCCTCGGCGCCAAGGTGCTGATGGTCCTGGGGCACTCCCAGTGCGGCGCGGTGAAGGCGGCCATCGCCGGGGATGCGGTGCCGGGGCAGATCAGCACGCTCTTCCAGCACATTCAGCCTGCGGTCGACGCCGCCGGGCCTGACATCGGGGCGGTAGTCGAAGCGAATGTGCAGCACCAGGCGCACCTGCTCGAGCGGGCCTCCCCGGTCCTCGCCACGCTGGTCCGCGAACGCAGGCTCCTCGTGGTCGGAGGGGTGTACGACCTGGGGAGCCGTCGCGTGAAGCAGGTCTCCAGCTGATGGAAGCCGCCGCGCTGCTCCGCGCCAACCTGCTCTCCCCCGTGGTGCTGGCGTTCGCGCTCGGGATGGTCGCCAAGCTGGTCAAGAGCGAATTCTCGCTGCCCAAGGATGTCTACCTCGGGATATCGATCTTCTTGCTGTGGGCAATCGGCCTGCAGGGCGGCATCGAGCTGCACCACGCCAGCCTCGACACCATCGCCTGGCCGGCGGTGGCTACCCTCGCGCTGGGCTGCCTCACGCCAGTGAGCGCATACCTGGTGCTCCGCCGTGCCGGGAGGTTCTCGGCGGTCGACAGCGCGGCCATCGCGGCCCACTACGGCTCGGTGTCGGCCGTGACGTTCATCGCCGCCACCAGCTTCGTGAAGAGCCAGGGATATGAGGCGGAGGGGTTCATGCCGACCCTTCTCGCCCTCCTGGAGAGCCCCGGGATCCACATCGCCCTGGCCATCGGAGCGGTTCAGGCGGGCTCCGCGGGGCGGCCCCTCAAGGAGGTCCTCCACGAAGTGCTCACCGGCCGCACCATGGTGCTGCTGGTGGGCGGGCTCCTGGTCGGGTTCCTGATGGGCAGCCAGCAGTGGGAGACAATCGGGCCCTTCTATGACACGCGCGGCCCCATCTTCCGCGGCTTGCTCTGCCTGTTCATGCTGGAATTGGGTGTCCTGGCCGCGGGCCGGCTGGGCGACCTCCGCAAGGTCGGGGGATTCCTGCTGGGCTTCGGCATCGTGATGCCGGTCATCCACGGCACCGCCGGCGTCTGGGTCGGGCAGTTGGCCGGACTGTCGCCGGGAGGGGCGACCGTGCTGGGGGTGATGGCGGCCAGCGCGTCCTACATCGCGGCACCGCCGGCCGTGCGGCTCACCCTGCCCGACGCCAACCCGACCTACTATCTGACCGCGGCGCTGGTCATCAC
>JAOUIC010000223.1 GCA_029884275.1 Gemmatimonadota bacterium
TTCGGAACCCCCGAGTTCGCGGTGCCGTCGCTCCGCGCGCTGCTCGAGGAAGGCTTCGATGTGGGTGTGGTCGTGACCCAGCCCGATCGTCCGCAGGGCCGTTCGCGCAGCCGGCTCATCGGGTCGCCCGTCAAGGCGGTTGCGCTGGAGGAGGACATTCCGGTGTTGCAGCCGGAGCGCCCGGCCGGGGAATTCGCCGACCAGCTGGCGGCGGTCGGCGCCGATGTCGGTGTCGTCGTGGCCTACGGGCATATCCTCCCCCCCGCAATCCTCGCCATCCCCCGTCTGGGCATGGTCAACGTGCATGCCTCGGTGCTGCCCCGCTGGCGGGGAGCGGCGCCGATCCAGTGGGCCATCCTGAGCGGTGACGAGACCTCCGGCGTGACCGTCATGCAGATGGAGGCGGGGATGGACACCGGTCCGATACTGCACACGATCGAAACCGAGATCCCGGCGGACGAGACGGCTGGCGAGCTGAGCCTCCGCCTCGCCGAACTCGGCGCCGCCGCTCTCATCGAGAGCCTGACACTCCTGGCCTCGGACGCCCTGACGCCGCACCCGCAGGACGACGCCCTCGCCACCCTCGCTCCCAAGATCAACCGGCAGACCACCCGCATCGACTGGTCGCGGGACGCCGCCGGGCTGGCCCGCCGGGTCCGGGCGTTTGACCCGGAGCCGGGCGCGTGGGCGGTGCTCGACGGGGAGGAGATCAAGCTCTTCGGCGGGCGCGCAGCCAGTGGAGCCGGGGGCGTTCCCGGCACGGTGATCTCGGCGGGGGAGAGCCTTGTGATCGCGGCGGACGTCGGCGCCCTCGAAGTCAGCGAAGTGCAGCCGGCCGGCCGGCGGCGGATGTCAGCCGCCGAGTGGAGTCGGGGCCACCCTGACGTGGTGGGCGCCCGGTTCACGTGAGGCCGCTGCCCCGGCTGCACGCCGTGACCGATGCCGCCGTGCTCGCACTCGACGACTTCGCCGCCCGCGCCGCCGCCATTGCCGCCGCCGGCCCCGCCGTGGCGCTCCACGCGCGCAACCGTGCGGCAACCGGCGCCGAACTCACCGCCATCGCCAGGCGCCTCACCGCCCTGGCTCGGCCGCCCGAGGCCGCCGTCTTCGTCAACGCCCGTCCGGACATCGCGGCAGCCCTCGATGCGCAGGGGCTGCAGCTCGGCGGTGAGGATCTTGCGCCGCGAGCAGTGCGCCAGGCGTTTCCACGGTGGCGGGGGTGGATCGGGGCGTCGGTGCACTCGGCGGCGGAAGCCGGGGCGGCAGAACAGGAAGGCGCGGATTTTCTGCTGGCGGGTCCGGTCTACCCGACCGGGAGCCATCCCGGTCGCCCGGCGCTGGGACTCGCCTTCCTGGAGGAGGTCGCGAAGCGGGGACTCCCGGTGGTGGCCATCGGCGGCGTCACGCCCGAGCGGTGCGCCGAGATCCGGGACGCCGGAGCCTGGGGTGCGGCGGCGATCTCCGCCCTCTGGCTGGCTGCGGATGCCGCGGCGGCGGCGATGGCATGTCTCTCGGCCTGGACCGAGCCCGCGTGAGCGAGCTGCGCCTGCAGGTCAACGGCGACCCGCGCACCATCGCCGGACCCGCCACCCTGCTCGACCTGCTCGGTCAACTCGGCCTCGACCCGCGCATGATCGTGGTGGAATTGAACCGGGAAATCGTCCGGCGCCCGCGGCTGGGCGACGTGGCGCTCAAGGACGGCGATCAGGTCGAGCTGGTTCATTTTGTCGGCGGCGGCTGACGCCGCCATCACGGGAACGACATGACGAACATCAACGACATCCCCCTGACCGTCGGCGGCCGCGCCTTTCGTTCCCGGCTGCTGCTCGGCACCGGGAAGTACCGGAGCAACCAGGAGATGGTCGAGGCCATCTCGGCCTCGGGCGCCGAGGTCATCACCGTGGCGGTCCGCCGGGTGGACCTCGACCGAAGCAAGGAGGAAGGGATCCTCCATCACCTCGACCCGTCCCGGTTCTTCCTGCTCGCCAACACCGCCGGCTGCTACACGGCGGACGAGGCGGTCCGTTACGCCCGGCTGGCGCGGGAAGCGGGATTCAACGAGTTCATCAAGCTGGAAGTCATCGGCGACCGCGACACGCTGCTCCCCGACACCGACGGGCTCATCACCGCGACCCGGACACTGGCTGGCGAAGGGTTCAAGGTCATGGCCTACACCAACGACGATCTCGTCACCGCGCTCAGGCTGGAGCAGGCCGGGGCCGCCGCGGTGATGCCGCTCGCCTCCCCCATCGGGAGCGGACTCGGGCTCCTCAACCCGTACTCGATCCGCACCATCAAGCGCCGTCTGTCGGTGCCGGTCCTGGTCGATGCCGGGGTCGGCACCGCGTCGGATGCGTGCGTCACGATGGAGCAGGGGGTGGACGGCATCCTGATGAACACCGCGATCGCCGAGGCGGAGCATCCCGTCGCCATGGCCGCGGCCATGCGCCATGCGGTTGAGGCGGGGCGCCTGGCGTTTCTCGCCGGCCGCATGCCACGGCGCGAGGTCGCGGTGCCTTCGAGCCCGGCGCACGGCATGCTTGGATGACACCGCCGCGGGAGGGCACGTCCGGACTGGCCCCGCGCCGGGCCGCACTCTCGATCCTCGAGCGCGCCAATGCCGGCACGCCGTTCGAAGCGGCGCTGGCGCTCGGACTCGACGGGCTCCGGGACGACGACCGCCGGCTGGCGCACGAACTCGCCGCGGGCGTCCTCCGCAACCGGACCGATCTTGATGCGCGGCTGCAGCCGCTGGTTCACCGCGGCTGGGCGTCGGTGGCACCCGCCCTGCGCGATATCCTGCGGATCGGCGCCTACCAGCTGACCGGACTCGATCGCGTTCCCCCCCACGCCGCCGTCTCCACCACCGTCGCCCTGGCCCGCGAGGCGCTGGGCGACCCCGCCGCGCGATTCGCCAACGCGATCCTGCGTGGAGTGAGCGGGCGGGCCGCGCCTCCGGCTCGTGAGACCGACCTCGCCGCCGCGCTCGCCGCTCGCGCCTCCCACCCGGAGTGGCTGGTCCGGCGGTGGCTCGAGAGGTTCGGCGAGGCAGAGACCGAGGCGCTGCTCCAGTGGAACAACACCCGCCCCAGCCTGGTGCTGCAGCCGGTGCGGGCCACGCTCGAGGATCTGCAGCGGCGCTGCCAGGAGGCGGGCTTCGGCGCCCGGCGCGCGCCATTCGACGCCGGGCTGGTGGTCTCGGCCAGCCGCCCGCGGGATCTCCCCGGCTTCGCCAGCGGCGACTTCCAGGTCCAGGACGCCGCACAGGCGCTGGTGGGCCGCTTCGCGGCGCCACCGGCCGGCGGCCTGGTGTACGACGCCTGCGCCGCCCCGGGGGGAAAGGCCATCGCGCTCGGCCGCCTCGCGGGACGCGTGCTGGCAACCGAAGTGAGCCGGCAGCGGACCCGCCGCCTGGCCGAGAACCTGCGCCGCGCTGGCTCGGGGCGGGAATGGGCAGTGGTCGGATCGGTGCTGTCGCCGCCCTGCCGGCCCGCCGACCTGGTGCTGCTCGACGCGCCCTGTCTGGGCACAGGCACCTTCAGCCGGCATCCCGATGCCCGGTGGCGGGTCTCCTCCCCGGCCCTCACGCACCTGGCCCTGGAACAGGCGCGGATGCTCGATGCGGCCGCGTCCGTCGTCCGGCCCGGCGGCTGGTTAGTTTATGCCACGTGCTCGCTCGAACCCGAGGAGAATGAGGCGCAGGTGACGGCGTTTCTCGATCGTCGGCCGGCCTTCCGGCGCGACCCGCCAACGGGGTTTCCCGCGGAGTTGCTCTCCGCCGCGGGAGACCTGGCCCTCCTGCCCCAGCGGCACGGCATGGACGGAGCCTTCGCGGCGAGGCTCCGGAGCGTGCCGGCGTGAGACTGACCCGACCGCCGGGCGCACGGCCGGCCCGGCAGTACTTCTCGACGATCGCGGGCCGGCGCCTGGTGCGGCAGTCACTGGTGGTCGTCGCGGCCTTTGTGGCCGGCTATCTCGCCACCGTCTTCTGGCTGTTCCCCGCGCCCCTCCAGCCGAAGGACCGGCCCCTGCCCCGCCTGCTCGACCTCGGCGCCTCCGAGGCAAAGGTGCGGGTCGAATCCGAGGGATTCCGGTTCGTCATCCAGGACCGGCAGCCCGATCCCTCGGTGCCGCGGGGCGCTGTCATCTGGCAGGATCCGCCGCCCGGCGTGATCGCACCGCCTAACACACCGGTCTCGATCATCCTCAGCGAGGGCCCGCCCGACGTGGTCATCCCCGACGTGTCGGGGTTCCCCCGGGGCCTCGCCGA
>JAOUIC010000224.1 GCA_029884275.1 Gemmatimonadota bacterium
CCCTGCGCGCGTCCGCCCCCGCACCATCCACGTCATCGGGGTGCCGATGGACCTGGGCGCTGGCCGGCGCGGGGTGGATATGGGGCCTTCGGCCATCCGGATCGCGGGACTGAACCAGCGGCTGAGGGACCTGGGTCACACGGTGGTCGATGAGGGCGACCTCGAGATCCGGATTCCCGAGCAGCTGAAGATCGGCGACCCCCGGACGCGCTACCTGGCCGAGATCACCGGCGCCAGCCGCATGCTGGCGAAAAAGGTCCAGTCGGTCATGACACGGGGACATTTCCCACTGGTGTTAGGCGGTGACCATTCGATCGCGGTGGGGACCGTTTCGGGGCTCGCCATGCACGCCCGAAGCCGGCGCAAGCGCATGGGCCTGCTGTGGGTGGATGCGCACAGCGACATCAACACGCCGGGCACGTCACCGTCCGGAAACGTGCATGGGATGCCACTGGCCGCGCTGCTCGGTCTGGGACCCGCGCCGCTGAGCTCGCTGGGCGGGCGGTTCGCCAAGGTGGCTCCCGAGCACGTGGCCCTGGTCGGCATTCGCAGCGTCGACGAGGGGGAACGAAACAACCTCCGCTCGCTCGGAGTCCACGTCTACACCATGGCGGACATCGACCGGCACGGCATCCACCAGGTGATGGAGCAGGCTATCAGGGACGTGAGCGAGGGGATGGACCTGGTGCATGTGAGCTTCGACCTGGATTCCGTGGATCCGAGCATCGCGCCGGGAGTGGGAACCCCGGTGAAAGGCGGGCTTGACTACCGCGAAGCCCACTCGGTCATGGAGTCGCTGGCGGAGGCCGGTGTGGTCACGTCCCTCGAGATCGTCGAGGTGAACCCGATCCTCGACGACCGCAACCGCTCAGCCGAGTTCGCGGTGGAGCTGGTGCAGTCGGCGTTCGGGAAGAAGATCCTGTAGCGCGCCGGCACGCGGCTCAAGGCACGGCGACGGCAGCCACCGAGTCTGGCGCTGGTTCCATCGCGGGCAGCGCCTCCGGCCGGCTGGCCGCCGAGTCCTGCTCCGGTACCGGGATGCTGTCGGACAGCAGCGAGTCCAGCGTGATGGGCGCGGCCGGCACCGAGTCGGCCGGCACCTGCTCCTCCGGGTCCACCCGCGGCACGTCGACCCACTCTCCCCGCATCCGCCTGAGGATCAGGTCCTGGCGCCACCGCATTCTGGCCGGGCGGTAGCCCGGGTTCGACCGCAGCGGGAACGGCAGTGAGCCCGCCAGCGCCGCCGCCTCCTCGCGGCTCAGCCGCCGGGCGCTCTTCCCGAAGTACCGGCGGCTCGCCGCCTCCACTCCCCACACGCCGTCGCCCAGCTCGACGATGTTGAGGTACAGCGCCATGATCCGGTGCTTGTCGAGCACCATCTCGAGCCTCCAGGCGGTGACCGCCTCTTTCACCTTCCTCAGCGGGTTTCGTGACGGCGAGAGGTAGAGGTTCTTGGCCAGCTGCTGGGTGATGGTGCTCGCGCCGCGGAGCCGGTCGCGTCGCTTCCAGCCGTTCGGCAGCACGCGCCACAACTCGTCACGGTCACGGCGGTCGGACCAGGAGAAGGACGGACGCCGGTAGCCGAGCGCCTGGGCGATCGCGACGTAGTCGATACCGCCGTGGGTCCAGAAGTTGTTGTCCTCCCCGATGACCACCGCGTCCTGCATCGCCGACGCGACCGAATCGAGCGGCACCGGACGATACGCAATCTCCCGGCGCGGTGCGGTGGCCGGCCGCTGCCGCTCGCGCATGGACATGAAGGCGGTGCGGCCTGGCCAGTGGGAGCGGTACCACAGCGGCGGCGGCCAGACGGCGAGGAGCCAGAGGATGAACAGGCCCGGGATGCCGACCGTGGCGAACAGCAGTCGGCGACGCCACCTGCTCAGGGGAGGCGCCTCATGGCAAGGAAGGAGCAGACTCGGGCCGACACCCGCTGGCCGACCGCGGGGAGGTCCAACTCGAGGTGAATGAGCCGCCGGCCTGCCACGTCGTGGACCACGCCGTCGCCGGTCATCGTGTAGGACAGGGAGTCGGTGCCGGTGGCGGTGATGCGGATCGGCTGGAGATACTGCAGTCCCTCCCCGTCGGCGGTCCGTTTCCGGACAACGGCGATGGCGACGGAACCGTCGGGCCCCGATTCCGCCATGGATGCCAGCGTGACCCGCTCACGGGCCTCGAAGGCGCTGACCAGTGCCGGCCCCTCAGTGGAATCGCCCCAGACATGCCCGGGGCTGGCCCCCTCGGGAGGCAGGATCGGGAAGAGCAGCCTGAACTGGTCTTTCACCTGTTCAGCCACGGACGATCGGGGCCCCGGGTCCAGATGCGTCAGCGTGCCGTTGGGCTGGCGCCAGGCGGTCCAGCGCGCGCCGAGCGCGCTGTCAACCACGGGATCAAACCGGGAGACGCCCTCGCTGGGGACCACCGAGTCGATCGCGGCCGTGATCCTGGTGCCGCTGTCGGACGCGATCCAGGTCAGCGCCAGGTAGGCGGTGCGGCCGATGATCTGGGTCTGTTCCTCGCCACTCGGCATCGCCGCGACAACGGTGTCGTGCCGCACGAAGGCGTAGCGGACCAGGCCTGAGCCAGCCCGCGGGTAGCGGATGACCAGCTCCTGGGATGCCTCGGACCCCGCGATGAGCGGGAGGCCCGTCGCGAGGGAAAGGGCCGTGAGGAGGCCGAGCGACCGTCGCCGGCTCCCGACGGAACTACCGGACAATGGTCGAGGTTCCTTCGTTATGGACCTTGACTGGAATCGGCGCCGGCAGGGCCGGGACGGTGATCTCCAGGACCTGGTCCTGTGCGAACGTCCCTGTCACGACGCTGCCATCGGCCGCGATCAGCCAGGAGACGGTGCTGGTTCCCGTTCCCTCGATGCTCAGGCTGCCCTGCGGACTCTCCTGGACTCCGGAGATGGCGCTGCTCGAAGCGCCCGCGAGGCGGGTTGCCTTCTTGCCCTCGTGGATCTCATCCGCGGTCTGGAAGTTGGTGACAGTGCGGATCCCGAGGCCGGCCTCCTCCGTGTCGAGCGTGTCGGTCCAGGCTTTGCCACCCGGCGTCCCCGCGGCGATCGGAGGGAAGAGCTGCATCAGGGCGCCTTCGACCAACTGTCCGCCCGGCAGGTCGGTCCCCGTCCTGAGTTCGGTCACTCTGCCGTTGGGGGCGCGATACCCCGTCCACGTGGTGCCAACCAGGCTGGCGATGAGTTCCGCCGGGAGGGGAGAGCCAGCGCTGGCCTGGAGAGAGTCCACCACGACAGCAACGGCCTGGCCGCCGGCGCTGTCGGTGGCGGTGACTCGGACCTGGCCGGAGAGCGAAAATTCCTGCTTCTGCTCCCCCTGCCCCACGGCCGAGAGGTCCTGCACCGCGATGGTCTTGAGCTCCAGCCGGTAGCGCTTCGCGTCCTGGGCACCGGCGTCAGGGGCGACCAGCGTGGCGCCGAGGCTGAGGGCGGCGACAAGCAGCAGAGGGGCCTTCATGGTGTTCCTCGACGTAGCGTGGCGAATTGGAGAGTCAGGAGCGCGGCGGGGTGCGGCTGAGCTTGGCCTTGCCGAACACGGCGATCAGCTCGATCTCGTCGCTGGTGACCTTGAGGAGGCGCCAGCCGCGCTTGGTCATGTCGTGGCGCCACGTGGCGAGACGGTCCCAGTCCTCGGCCGAGGCCCGGAATACCCGCAGATCGGCGACCTGCTCCCAGGAATCGGGGTAGGGCTTGTTGTTCTGCGACGTGCGGGTGCGCGGCATGCGAAGATCCTCACCTGATACGGGGGAAACGTACCAGTAGTCCATGGCGAAAGCTAAGACCCCCGGCCCCGCCGGGGCGGGGTCGGGGGTCGCAGGCCGGACCGTAAGCCGAGTTCTGTTTGAAACGTCCGGGTCTCCCCGGTGCTTCAGATGGTCATCTGTCTGGGACGACTGTCACCAGCCGCCTCGAGCAGCCTACCCGCGGCTTCCCCTCGCTTGCGCTTGGGGGGTCGGTGTGGGCCACACCTCGCCGCCTATTTGGCCTTGCTCCGACTGGGGGTTGCCGTGCCCCCTCGCTCACGCTCGGGGCGGTGGGCTCTTACCCCACCGTTTCACCCTTACCCGCCGCTTGCGCGGAGGGCGGTTTGTTTTCTGTGGCCCTGTCCGTCGCCTCTCGGCGCCCAGGCGTTACCTGGCAGTCTGCCCGCTGGAGCTCGGACTTTCCTCGCGCCGGTTACCCGGTGCGCGACCATCACGTCCAGCCTGCCCCTTGAAGATAGCGGGGCGGGGTAGGGGCGGGGGGGTG
>JAOUIC010000225.1 GCA_029884275.1 Gemmatimonadota bacterium
TCTCTACCTTGGGGGACACGATTGATGACGAACCGAGTCGGCCTGATGGTGGGGCGGGAATGGAGCTTCCCGCCAGCGTTCATCGACGAGCTGAACCGGCGCGACGCCGGCGTGGTGGCGGAGTACGTCCGGATCGGCGCGGTGGCCATGGATCAGCCGTGCCCCTGGACCGTGATCGTCGACCGGATCTCCCATGAGGTCCCCTTCTACCGCTCGTACCTCAAGCAGTGCGTGCTGCAGGGGGTCGCGGTGGTGAACAACCCATTCATGTGGACCGCGGACGACAAGTTCTTCGGCGCCGCCCTCATCACGAAGCTCGGGGTCGCCAGCCCGAAGACCTTCGCCCTGCCGAACAAGGACTACATCAAGGGCATCGACCGGGCCGAGAGCCTGAAGAACCTCGAACTGGTGGACTGGGAGGGGCTGGTCCGCGACCTCGGCATGCCCTGCATCCTCAAGGATGCCCACGGCGGCGGCTGGCGGGACGTGTACGTCTGCCACAGCCTCGACGAGCTGATCAGCAACTACGACCAATCCGGCCTGCTCAACATGGTGGCGCAGGAGTTCATCCACTTCGAGCAGTTCGTGCGCTGCATGTGCCTCGGCCAGGAGGAGATCCTGGTCATGCCGTATGATCCCAAGCGTCGGGCCTACACGGTGGACGACGACTACCTCACCGCCGACCTGCACGCCCGGGTGGTGCGCGACGCGAGGACCATCGTGCGGGCGCTGGGCTATGACATGAACTCGATCGAGTTCGCCATCCGGGACGGGGTGCCATACGCCATCGACTTCATGAACCCGGCGCCCGACATGGACATCTACTCGCTCAAGCCGGCCTATTTCGAGTGGGTGCTGAACGGCATGGTGGACCTGACCATCCGCCTCGCCCGCAGCCGGCGCCGGCAGGTCAAGCAGATTGGCTGGGCGGATCTGTTTGCCGGAAGCCGGCGCAAGTGAGCCGGTCAGCGGCCGCCCGCTGGCACGATCTGCTCGCCGAGGGCGAGATGGCCGAGGCGTCCCATGCGATGCTGCAGGACCAGCTGCGGCGGCGGCACCTCGTGTTCGGCGACCGGCCACTCTGCACCGTGCTGCGGCCGCGGCTTTATGCGCCCGAGCGCTTCCTGAGCCTCCGGCGAAGGAGTGAGCAGCTGCTGGGCGCCTTCCGCCGGGCCCACGAGGCCGCGACGGCGGATCCCGCGGTGCTGGCCCAGTTCCGACTGGCCGACTGGGAGGAGACCCTGCTCAGGGACGATCCGGGATTCCGGAGCCCGAGCCCGCACGGCCGGCTCGACTTCTTCCACGTGGAGGAGACCGACGCGCTGGCGCTCACCGAGTACAACGCGGAGACGCCGGCCGGGGCGGGGTTCAACGACCTGCTGACCGAGGCGTTCGCCGCCACGCCGGTGATGCGGGCCTTTCGCCGCGAGTTCGACGTCCGCCCCGTCCCGGGGCGGGTGGGGGTGGTGTCGGTCATCCTGGACGCCTGGCGGGAGTTCTCCGGCCGGTGGGCCGGACCCCGGATCGCCATCGTGGACTGGGATGACGTGCCGACCTGGGTCGAGTTCGAGATCTTCCAGGCCTACTTCCAGTCGCTCGGGCTCGAGGCCGAGATCGTCGATCCCGGCGCCCTGGTCTATCGGGGCGGCAGGCTGCTGGCGCCGGGCGGCCAGGTGGACCTCATCTACAAACGGGTGCTGATCCACGAGCTGGTCGAGCGCGGGGGACTGGAGCACCCGATGGTGCGCGCGGTGCGCGACCGGGCGGTCTGCATGGTCAATCCGTTCCGCTGCAAGGTGCTGCACAAGAAGGCGAGCCTGGCGGTGCTCTCGGACGAGCGGAACGCCGGGCTGTTCACGGCGGAGCAGCGCGCCGTCATCGCCGAGACCATTCCCTGGACCCGGGTGGTCGAGGAGCGGCGCACCGAACATGGCGGCCGGACGGTGGACCTGATGGAGTACGCGGCGGCACACCGGGAGCGGCTGGTCCTCAAGCCCAACGACGACTACGGCGGGGCCGGCGTGGTGCTGGGGTGGCCGGTGACCGACGAGGCATGGGGCGCGGCGCTGCGGGGGGCGCTGGCCGCGCCGTCGATCGTGCAGGAGCGGGTGGTGGTGCCGTCCGAGCCGTACCCCAGCTACGACGGAGGGGGTCTGCAGCTGATCGACCGGATGTATGACACGGCACCCTTCGTGCTGCACGGGGCTACGATGGACGGGTGCCTGACCAGGCTGTCCACCGCCGCACTGCTGAACGTGACGGCCGGGGGCGGCTCGACGGTGCCGGTCTTCGTCGCCGACCCCAGACACTGAACCGGAGAGTCCGATCCATGAAGGCTCCGAGCCTGACCATCGGCGTCGAAGAGGAATACCAGATCATCGATCCGGAGAGCCGCGAGCTCCGGTCGTACATCACCGAGATCCTCAAGGAGGACTCGGTCCTCCTGGGCGAGGTGAAACCGGAACTGCACCAGTCGATGGTGGAAGTAGGGACCCGGGTCTGCCACCGCCCCTCGGAGGTGCGCGAGGAGCTGGTTCGGCTGCGGCGGCTGGTGATGAACCTCGCCGCCAAGCAGGGGCTGAAGGTGCTGGCCGCCGGGAGCCATCCGTTCTCCAGCTGGCTGGAACAGAAAATCACGCCGCTCGACCGCTATCTCGGGGTGAAGGAGGACCTCGCCGAGCTGGCCCAGCGGCTGCTGATCTTCGGCACCCACGTCCACATCGGGATCGAGGACCGCGAGTTCCTGATCGACGCGATGAACGTCTCGCGCTACCTGCTGCCTCATGTGTTGCTCCTGTCCACCAGTTCCCCCTTCTGGATGGGCCGGCAGACGGGGCTCAAGAGCTACCGCAGCATCGTGTTCCGGGACTTCCCCCGGACCGGGGTTCCGCCCACGCTGCATTCCTGGTCGGAGTTCGAGGACCTGGTCAACACCATGGTGAAGACCAACTGCATTCCCAACGCCTCGAAGATCTGGTGGGATGTCCGGCCCAGCTGGAGCTACCCCACGCTGGAGTTCCGGGTGTGCGACGTCTGCACCCGGGTCGACGAGGCGGTCTGCATCGCCGCCATCTTCCAGGCGATCATCTTCAAGCTGTGGAAGCTCAGGCGTGACAACCTGACGTTTCGGGTGTACCCCACCGCGCTGATCGAGGAGAACAAGTGGCGGGCCATCCGGTATGGCGTGGACGGCCGGCTGATCGATTTCGGCAAGAGCGAGGAATTCCCGGCGCGCGCCCTGGTGCGGGAGATGATCGAGTGGTTCCTGGACGACGTGCTGGACGAACTCGGGAGCCGGAAGGAAGTGGAGTACGCCTTCCGGATCCTGGAGGAAGGGACCAGCGCCGACCGGCAGTTGGCGACCTTCCGCCGGACCGGTGACATGCGCGCCGTGGTGGATCAGCTGGTGAGCGAGACGGCCGAGGGGGTGCCGGCATGACGCCTCGCCGTCCGGTCATCGGCCTCACGACCCAGACGCTGCACGCTATCGACGGGATCCCGTTGGCACTGCCGGAATCGTGGGTGATGAACCAGCGGTACTTCTTCGCCACCACCATCGTCGGCGGGGTGCCGTGGATGATTCCACTGCTCGATGACGACCTGGAAACCCTGCGGGAGATCTACCTGCGGCTGGATGGCGTCCTGATTCCGGGTGGCGTTGACCTCGACCCGCGGAGCTATGGCGAGGAACGGCACCCGCGGCTCGGTGCCGTCGATCCGGCCAGGGACCGGGTGGAGATACAACTGGTGCGCTGGGCGCTGGCGGACCGGAAGCCGGTGCTCGGTCTCTGCCGTGGCGCCCAGATCATCAACGTGGCGCTCGGCGGCACTCTCTACCAGGACCTCGAAGCACAGTTCCCCGGGGCGCTCAAGCACGACTACTTCCCCACCGCTGGCTTCAGCCGTGACTACCTGGCCCACGAGGTCGCCCTCGCACCGGGGAGCCGCCTGATGGCCGCGATGGAACGGCCACGGGTCATGGTGAACAGCATGCACCATCAGGGGATCCGTGCCCTGGCGGAGGGCCTGGTGCCATCGGCGGTGGCGCCCGACGGGCTGATTGAGGCGGTGGAGCGCCCCGGCGAGCATTTTCTGGTCGGGGTGCAGTGGCACCCCGAGATGTTCGAGATGACCGACCCGCATACCCGGCACCTGTTCCGTGAGTTCATCGGTGCGGCGCAGGAGTGGCGGGCGAGGGTCGGGTCGCAGTAGTAGGGCGGAGCTTCAGCTTCGCCCCTACCCCAGCGTCGTCTCGAACCCCATCCG
>JAOUIC010000226.1 GCA_029884275.1 Gemmatimonadota bacterium
TCAAGAAGGTCGTCCAGCGGAACGGCGGCTCCGGATGCCTCCGCGACATGGACCTGGTGGCGGCCATCATCCGTGCCTGCCTTGCGGCGACCCACCTCCCGGTCACGGTCAAGACCCGGAGCGGGTGGAACGACGAGTCGCGGGACGCGGTCGGCATCGCGCTCAGGATGCAGGACGCCGGCGCGGCCGCCTTCACCCTCCACCCGCGCACCAGGACGCAGATGTTCTCCGGCAAGGCGAACTGGGACGAGATCGCGCGGGTAGTCGAGGCCCTCGATATCCCGGTCATCGGGAACGGCGACGTCCAGACGGCGGACGACGTGGTGCAGATGGTCAATCACACCGGGTGCGCGGGGGTGATGGTCGGCCGCGGCGCGTTCGGTAACCCCTGGCTGTTCCGCGATGCCCGGGCACTGCTGGCCGGTGAGGCTCGGCCCTCTGCTCCGACGGCACGGGAGCGGTTCGCCAAGGCGGTCGAGCATGCCCGGCTCGCGATCAGGTTGCAGGGAGACTCCCGCAGGACCGTGATCGAGTTCCGCAAGCACTTCGGCTGGTACACCAAGGGGCTGCACCACGCCACTGACCTGCGCGCCCGGCTCCTCCAGGTCGAGCGCATGGCGGAGGCGGAGGCGATCTTCGCCTCGTATCTCTCCCCGGCCGAAGTCGCCGCCGAGGTGGCGTGACGCCGGAGCGACTCGAAGCGCTGCTCCAGGCGGTGGCGTGCGGTGAGGTGACGCCGGCGACGGCGCTCGAGCGGCTGCGCCACTTTCCCACCGAGGAGCTGGAGTTCGCCCGGCTCGACCATCACCGGACCCTCAGGCAGGGCCAGCCTGAGGTGGTGTACTGCGCCGGGAAGACGGTGGCGCAGGTCGAGGCGATCTGCGGCCGGCTCGCTGCAGCCATGGGGGGATTCCTCGGCACCCGCGCGTCCGAAGAGCAGGCGCAGGCGCTCGCCGCCCGGTATCCCGAGCTGGAGTGGAACCCGCTGGGACGCACCGTCCTGCTCCGCCCGGGGTCGCGGGCGGCCCCGGCGGGGCGTGTGCTGGTGGTGTCCGCTGGGACCAGCGACCTGCCCGTCGCCGAAGAGGCCGCCGTCACCGCGGAGGCGATGGGGCATGAGGTGGAACGGCTGGCCGATGTGGGCGTGGCGGGCCTGCATCGGCTTCTGGGCAGGGCCGAACGCCTTCATCAGGCCGATGTCATCATCGTGGCGGCCGGCATGGAAGGGGCGTTGCCGAGCGTGGTCGGAGGGCTGACCGGTAGGCCGGTGATCGCGGTACCGACCAGCGTGGGTTATGGCGCTTCGTACGGCGGGCTCGCGGCGCTCCTCGCCATGCTCAATTCCTGCGCCGCGGGGATCACCGTGGTGAACATCGACAACGGGTTCGGCGCAGCCATGGCGGCCAGCCGGATCCTGCGAAGCAGGAGTCAGCCAGCCGGTTGATCGCGACCTCCTCCCAGGAGACGACGTGCTCGAGCAGGTCTACAAGGCGGCAGGCGTGGAGTTCGAATGGCTGGATCTGGTCGGTCCGACCCGGTCCGACCTGGAGGAGCTGGCCCGGACCCGCGGGCTGCCCGAGACCGCCGTGATCGACTGCCTCGACCCCGAACACCTTCCCAAGTTCGAGCGGTTCGGCGCCACCGCGTTCCTCATTCTGCGAGGTCACGACGAGGAGTCGCCGGAGACGGCCGATTCGATCCAGGCCTTCACCCGCAAGGTGGCGGTGTTCTGGGGGCCGAGCTTCTTCATCACGATCCACCGCCGGCCGCAGCCGTTCCTCGCCCACCTAAAGGCGCGCTGGGCCGCACGCACCACCGCCGACACCGATGCCGACCTGCTCAGCGTCGAGCTGCTGGCCGACCTCACCTATGCCGTGATCGCGTCCTACGAACTGCCGCTCGAGAAGGCCGAGGCGCTGATCGACGCCTTCGAGGGCCATCTGCTGGGTGAGCGGGACGGGGCGGGGACGCTGCCGGACGCGTACCGGGTCAAGCGGCGACTCAACCTGTCGCGACGGCTGCTGTGGCGGACACTCAACCTGGCGACCCGGTTCCGCACCGCCAACGGACGGCGGGCGGCGGTGCTCCAGGATCTTCGAGAGAACGCGGAGAGCATGCACTTCTACGCCGAAGAACTGCTGGACGACGTCAACAACCTGCTCAACATGCACCTGGCCCTGGCCACACACCGCACCAACGAGGTGGTCAAGGTGCTCACGGTCTTCTCGGCGTTCTTCCTGCCCCTGACATTCCTGGTGGGTGTGTACGGGATGAACTTCGCCTACATGCCCGAGCTCACCCACCCGATGGGGTATCCCGCCGCCTGGCTGCTGATGGTGAGCGTGAGTGTCGTGATCTGGCTCTGGTTCCGGAAACGGAGGTGGCTGTGATCAATACCCTGGTGTGGTTCGCGGCGGGAGCGGCGCTGGGCGCATTCCTGGTCCAGCGCCGTCGCCAAGGCGCTTCCGGCCTTACGCTCCCCGGCGCCGATGCCGCGCTGCTCCCCGACCCGGCACTCGGCTGGCTGGCCGGCGCGCGTGGGGCGCTGGGTGTCTGGGTGTCGCACCCCGTTACCGATCATGACGCACCGCTCCGGTGGTCCCGCGTCGTACCGGGCGAGCGGCTCTCCGCCGCGATGGTTGGGGACATCGAGCAGCGGCTGACGGGTTGCCACCGCGAGGGTTCATCAGGGGGTACACGCCTGGACTCGGGCACGCTGCTGCACGCGTCCGCCGGCGGCCTCACCGCGGCGGTCCTGCTGCCAACCGGCGCCCCCGCGGACGCGCTGCAGGCGGCGAGCGCCGATCTTGTCGCGCTGCTCGACGGGCTCGGCCGGAAGCCGATGCTGGAGCGCGCCATCGAGGAGGGGGAGGGGCCCACGGAATCGCTGGGGAGCATCGGGCTTCGGCTGGCGTACCAGCTCGAGCGGGTGCTGCATTCCGAAGTGATCGTGACCGCGGTGGTAGAGAGTCAGGTGCGGGTCATCGGGACTTCAGGCCGGGCCGACCGGCGGCTGCTCGATGCGGTGGCCGACCCGGGCAGCGCCCTGGCGCGGGTGGCGCGCGGGGAGGACCAGCCGCTGACGACGATCACCGACCCGCTGGGCGGTGTAGTGCCCGACCGCCGCATTCATGTCGCCCCGGCGATCGTGCTGCCGATCAAGTCGGGGGATGAGGCGGTGGGTTCGGTGGCCTGCTGGACCGGTGAGGAAGGGATGCCGATTGGCGGGGTGATCGCCGAGGTGCAGGAGGCGCTCCGGAACGCCGGGCCGAGGATCGCCCGGTCGAGGAAGCTCGAGGAGCTCGGGCAGGCGGCGAGCGCCGACCCGCTGACCGGGCTCAAGAACCGGCGCGGGCTTGATGACGCGATGCGGCGGGTCGGCCTCACGCAGGGGACCCTGGTGTATGCCGACTTTGACAAGTTCAAGATCCTGAACGACACCCTGGGGCATCACGCCGGCGACGCGGCGCTGGTGCACTTCGCGCGGATCGTCCACGACCAGATCCGCGGGGGTGACACTGCGGCACGGATCGGGGGCGAGGAGTTCGCCATCTGGCTCCCCGGTGCGCCGCTGGTGTACGGCGCCAAGGTCGCCGACCGGATCAGGGTGCTGCTCGGCACCACGACCTGGGACTGGCAGGGCCGAAGCTGGCCACTGAGCATCAGCGCCGGGGTCGCCGCAGTGCCGGACACGACCCGCAGCATCGAGAATCTGGCGGTGCTTGCCGATGCCGCCCTCGCCAAGGCCAAGCAGATGGGCCGCAACAGGATAGAGGTCGCGACCCCGACGGCGGGCGGCTGAGCCGCCACACGCGTTCGCTTGTAGCGCGGTGCCGCCGGGGCTAGATTTGGTTACCCGGGGGCGACTGGCTTCGACGGGTTTGGTGAAGGAATTGCTGCGTGCCCAGGTCCGGATCCCTGGCTAAACCGTCTGGAAAAAACCAACTGCCAACTCTGAATTGGCGCTGGCTGCGTAAGCTGAGCTTCGGCTCGCTTCACGTGCCTCCGATGTCCTGAGCCCGCCTGGGGCGCTGGCGTTGGATGACAAATCCGGGCTGGTGGGTGTCGCCGCTCCGTCGGCGCCCGCGAGAACTCAGGAGCTAGAGTCCGGGAAGGCTGGCGCAGCGCCGGCCCGGATCGACGCCGAGAGATGCGCCTACGCACGTAGAAGTGGTTCTGGAAGCTTACTCGGACGAGGGTTCGATTCCCTCCGCCTCCATTCCGGCCGACGCCTGAGGGATTTCCCTCAGGCGTT
>JAOUIC010000227.1 GCA_029884275.1 Gemmatimonadota bacterium
GGCCCTGCGGGGCGGAATGACGCTCCCGCGCACCCTCGAACTCGTCGCCGAGGCGAGGCTCGCGGTCCCGGTGATCGTGTTCAGCTACCTCAATCCGGTGCTGCGCTACGGGGTCGATCGCTTCCTTCGGGACGCGGCGGCGGCCGGCGCCGCCGGCCTCCTGCTCACCGACCTGCCCGCCGGAGGGGACCCCGCCGTCGAGGATGCCGTACGCCGGAGCCCGCTGGACCTCATCCGGCTGGTGGCGCCGACCACGACGGGGCCGCGTCTCCGCGACGTGGCGGAACAGGCCGAAGGCTTTCTCTACCTGGTTGCCCGCCTGGGAGTGACCGGGGCCAGCGCTTCACTGGCGGAAGACCTGCCGGCCTACATTTCACGCGTGCGCGCCGTGAGTGCCCTGCCGCTGGCGCTGGGATTCGGGATCAGCACGCCCCAGCAGGCCGCCGCCGCCGCCCGGCTCGCGGATGGGGTGGTGGTGGGGAGCGCGCTGGTGGACCGCCTTTCGCGGGCCGGGCCAACCGCCGCTGGGCTCATGCTCGCGGAGCTGCGTAAGGCCATCGACCAGGTCGATCGGAGCCGGACATGAGCCGTCGCGCCCGGCGACTGCTGGATGCCTATGCCAGCGTGCTCGCCTGGGGTGGTATGCTCCTCGGGCTTGGCGCCCTCATCCAGGACCCCTCCTGGCTCGCGCATCCCTGGGCGGCCATCGCCATGCTGCTGGTGGTGATGCTGCTCCGCCGGGGGCAAATCCAGCTCAGCAAATACTCGTTCCTCTCCCAGGTGGGTGTGGTGGTGCTGGCCGGCGCCGTGACCGTCGGGCCCGGTCCCGTGGTCTTCGCCCTGGGGCTGGGGAGCTTCATTGCGGACGCCTTCATGCTACGCAAGCTGCTGCTGGCGTCGTGGGTCAATGCCGGGCGCGAAGTGATCGGCTTCCTGGCCGGCTACGGCGCCTACGCGGCCGTCTCCGCCCGAGTCGGCCCCGTCGGGCTCTCCTACGACCTGCTGCTGCCGCTGCTCACACTCGCGGTGGCCTATTTCATCGCCACCCGGGGGTTGCTGTACTTCACCCTGCTGATCCGGCGGAAGCTCGATGCGCAGGAGCGGATGATGATCCTGCGCTACGAGGTGCTCGCCTACCTCCTCACCCTGATCGGGTCCGCTGTCGCCGCGGGGGCGGTCCACTCCATGCCTCCGCTCGGATTCGTCGCGGTGCTCACGGTGCTTGGCCTGGTCGGCATGCTCGCCATCCGGATCCTGGAGGAGTCGATCGCGGCCGAGGAGCTCAACAAGATCATCGCCCGGGAGCGGGTGCTCACCAGCACCATGTCGCTGCGGGCCGCGCTCTCCGAGCTGGAACGGCTCGCCAACCGGGTGCTCGACTGGAGCGATTTCCGGGTCGTGCGGGCGCGTGCCGGTCAGCACCTCATGGTGTACCGCGGTGCCCTCGGATGGGACGATCGGGGCGATCCCCCGTTCGACGCCGCGCGGCTCAGGCACCTGGCCATCGAAAGCGCCCGGCCGGTGGTGGTGAGCGATGCGACGACCGACGACCGGGTGCTGGCTCCGGTTCCCCGGGCCACCAGCATGCTCTTCGTCCCGCTCGCGCTGGGGGACGAGGTCATCGGCACCCTGGAGCTGGATCACCACAAGCCATACGCCTATTCCCAGAAGGCCGTCGCCGCGGCGCAGACCCTGGGGGGACAGGTCTCGACCGCCATCCACATCGCCGACCTGCGCGAGCCGCTGGTCGAGACGGTCGACCGCGTGACGGCGGAGGTGAAGTCCCTGGGCACCACCGCGGAGAGCCTTCGCGCGGGCTCCGCCGCAGTGGCACAGACCGCCCAGGCGATCCGCGCCGGCGCCGCGGAGCAGGTGCGGGTGGTCAGCGAAAGCCGGGTGGTGGCCGATGCCGTCGCCACCCAGTCGAAGGAGGTCGCGGCCGACGGCTTCGCCGCCGCCAGGGTGTCCGCGGCGGCCAGCGAAGTGGCCGCCCGCAACCGGGCATCCATCCAGGACGCGGTCGAGCGGCTGGTGAAGCTGCAGCGGTTGGTCTCGACCGCCTCGGAACAGATGGCCGCGCTGTATTCGCTCACCAACCGCCTGATCGGCTTCATCGGCAACATCCGCGAGATCGCGGACCTCACCAACCTGATCGCGCTCAATGCCGGCATCGAGGCGGCCCGCGCGGGTCAGCAGGGGCGCGGCTTCGCGGTGGTGGCCGATGAGGTGCGCCAGTTGGCGACTCAGAGCTCCCTGGCCTCGCGCGAGGCGGGTGGCCTGGTCGCCGCGATCCTGGGACAGGTGGCCCAGGTGTCGGAGCAGATCGACCGCGGCACCGAGGCGGTGCGCGGTGTGGAGGTGCTCTCGGCCGCCGCCGCAGGCGCGCTCGATGAGATCGTCACCGGCACCCACGACGCCGGGGAGCACGCCGGGCGGATCGCCGAGACCGCGGCCCGCCAGGAGCGCGCGGTGGCGCGGCTGCAGGAGCAGATGGACCGGGTGGTGGCGGTGTCGTCGCGCACGCTGGAGGAGGCCGATGCCACCGCGCGTCGCGCCGCGGAGGCCGCCCGGAGCCATGCGGACCTCGAGCGGGCGATCGGCGAACTCGCCCGGGTCGCGGGCCGGCTCGAGGCTATCACCAGCACCTACTCGCGCGACACGTGAATCCCAGGGAGCGGGTGTATGTCGCCATCGGGAGCAACCTGGGAGACCGGGAGGCGATGCTGGCCCGCGCCCGCGAGGGGCTGGGTCGGATTCCGCTGACCCGGATTCTCGCGGTGTCCTCCATCGAGGAGACCGAGCCAGTGGGGCCAGAGGGGCAGGGGCGCTACCTCAACCAGATGGTATTGCTCGACACCACCCTCGATCCCGGCCGGTTCCTCAAGGCGCTCCAGAAGCTCGAAGACGAGAACGGCCGCACTCGGGGCGAGCGCTGGGGCCCCCGGACGCTCGATCTCGACATTGTCCGCTACGGCACCAGGCGCCTGCGCGACCCCGATCTCAAGCTGCCACACCCGGAGATGCTCAATCGCGACTGGTGGCAGCGCGAGATGGACGAACTCGACCGGCTCGCGCCCCCCGCCGACCCCGACGACGCATGAGGTGGGCACATGGCTGACACGACTCCCAGACTGACCGTGCCGGACCTCCTCGAGTTCAAGGAGGAGGGCCGGAGGATCACGGTGCTGACCTGTTACGACGCCTTGTTCGCCCGCCTGCTCGACGGCAGGGTGGATGTCCTTCTCGTCGGGGATTCCCTGCACCAGGTGCTCGGTGGCCACGACACCACCCTGGGCGCCACGCTCGGCCAGATGATCTATCACGGCGCCGCCGTGGTCCGCGGGAGCCGGCGCTCGCTGGTGTTCGTCGACCTCCCGTTCCTGACCTACCAGGTGTCCGTCACCGAAGCGGTGCGGAACGCCGGGCGGGTCCTGCAGGAAACCGGGGCCGACGGGGTGAAGCTCGAAGGCGGTGTGACAATGCGCGAGACGATCGGCGCGCTGGTCCGGGCCGGCATTCCGGTCATGGGCCATGTCGGACTGACGCCGCAGTCGGTTCACCGGCTCGGCGGCTACCGGGTGCAGGGGCGGGGGCGCTCCGCGGCGCAACGGCTGCTCGCCGACGCCAGGGCGGTCGAGGAGGCGGGTGCCTGCGCGGTGGTGCTCGAGCTCGTCCCGGCGGCCCTGGCCCGGCGCATTTCCCGCCAGCTGGCCATTCCGACGATCGGAATCGGGGCGGGCCCGGGTTGTGACGGGCAGGTGCTGGTGTTGCACGACATGCTCGGCCTCAACGAGGGTTTCGCCCCCAGGTTCCTCAAGACCTTCGCCGACCTGGGGCCGGTTGTGCGGAAGGCGGCTGAGGCGTTCTCGCGCGAGGTGCGTGACGGCCGCTTTCCCTCCAGGTCGCACAGCTTCGACTGAATGCTCGAGATCGCCGACATCCCCGCGATGCGCGAGTGGCGGGCCGGCCGGCGTGCCGCGGGCGAGAGGGTCGCTTTCGTGCCGACCATGGGCGCGCTGCACGACGGGCATCTCTCCCTGGTGGAGGAAGCGCGCCGGCGCGCCGGCGCGGTGGTGGTGAGCGTCTTCGTGAATCCGCTTCAATTCGGGCCCTCCGAGGACTTCGCCAGCTATCCGCGCGACCTCGCGCGCGACCGTGACCTGGCCCGGCAGCGGGGCGTGCACGCGCTCTTCGTCCCAAGTGTGGAGACCATGTTTCCTGCGGCGGCGGAGAT
>JAOUIC010000228.1 GCA_029884275.1 Gemmatimonadota bacterium
GCGATCCGTCCGCCGCGCGGCATGACCCCGGTACGCATCAGCACGCGGATCACCGCCCTCGCGTAGGCGGTCCACCCTTTCACCTGCGCTCCCGGCGCCTGCGGTTCGAGCGCATGCACCCAGCCGTCGAGCGCCGAAATCGCCTCCCAGCGATCGGCATGACCTGCCGCCACCGCCGTGCGGCGCTCGATGGCAAACGGCAGGACCGGGCCGCCGTTGTAGTCGGTATGCTCACCGATGAGATTGATGCGGCCCGGAGCGGACGCCGCCACCAGGGGGGCGCTTCCAAACCGTTCCCGAAAGAGCGAAGTTGCCTGCCGGATCGGCGAGCCCGTAGCCACCAATTGATCTCCCCGGAGGATCCGTGCGGCTTGGCGCACGTTCCGTCGCGTTGCTGATGCTGCTGCTCCATGCGCCGCTCGCCGCCCAACTGGCGCCGGTCGGCGCCCCGCGCGGCCTGCTGCGGCTTGAGATCCGGGGCTCGTTCGAGAGCGCCGACCGGCGGCTGTTCGATGGCGCCACCGAAGATTACCTCGCTGATTTCGGCAGCGAGGCGTTCGGGCGGGACCGGCTGCCATTCCTCGCGCCAGCTGACTCCATCCTGGGGCAGATTGTCTCGCAACCCGCCTTCCGCATGAACCTCGGCCGCCAGAAGTCCCGCGGCCAGCTGACCGTTGGAACCGCCACGCTCGGCGCCTCGCTCGGCGTCACCAGCCGGATCACCGTCTTCGCGAACCTGCCGCTGGTGACGACGCGGGTCCAGGTGAACCTCCGGCTCGATTCGGCCACCGCCGACGCCGGAATCAACCCGGCTCACCCATTCAACGGCGATCCCATCGGCCAGCAGCAGGCGGCGAGCTTCTTCACGTCCTTCACTGCCGCGCTGTCCACGCTCGACGCCAACATCGCGAACGGAACCTACGCCGGGAATCCCTCGCTCGACAGCCTTGCACGGGCCACCTCCGCCGAAGGTGCCCTGCTCCGCGACCAGCTGCTGGCGGTCACCCTTGATCCCGCCATGGCCTCCGAGTTCCTGCCCACCGCGACCAGCACGGCGGGCATGGCCATCACGGGACGGGTGACCGCGGTCCAGTCGACGCTTTCGAGTCTCAACGTATCGGGGTTCACCGATGCGCCGGTGCTCGCCGGACAGCGACTGACCGACCCCGAGTTCGCCAACTTCGTCGCAAACCCCGGCGGGCGCATCGCCGCCTTCCCGATCGCCGAATCGAAGCTCTCGCGCCCGGGTGACATGGATGTCGGTGTGATCTACACCCTGGTGGACCGCTTTGACCGGCCCGGGACGACGGGTGGTGCGCGGCTGGCCCTCACCGCCCTGCTCCGGCTGCCCACGGGCACCCGGGACAACCCCGACAACCTCGTGGATGTCGGCACCGGCAACGGCCGCTATGAGGCGGGCCTCAGCGCCACCGGCGACCTCGGCACGGGGAGATGGGGAGCGCGGCTCACGGCCGGCTATCTGATGCGGTTCTCCACGCTTCGGGTGAAACGGGTCTCCCCACCGGACGAACCCTACCCGGAGCTGTTCCGCCTGGCGAACGTGAGTTATGACGCAGGGGACGTCATCTCCGCGGGCCTCCGCCCCTACTTCCGGCTGGCCCGCGGGCTGGCCCTCGTCGGCGTGGCCGACTATTGGCGCACCGGCCAGGACGATGTGAGCTATTACGAGAGCAACGACGCGATCCCCGGCATCTCCGCAAGCCTGCTGGCCGAGGATTCGGAACGGAGCGCACTCGCCCTGGGCGCCGGGCTCAGCTACGTGGGGCGGTCGGGAGGGGACTGTGCGGAGCGGGGCAAGTGCGGTTGGCCGATCGAGGCCGACCTGAATGTCCGCACCGTGGCTCACGCGACCGGCGGGCGGGTGCCCAAGTACCTGTCAACGACGCTGGGGATACGTTGGCACCACCGGTTGTGGAAGTAGCCTCCGGTCGGTCGGCTACGAGTGCGGTGAGAGTCGGCGCTGATAATCCGTGGTTGGCGGCGAAGCCGATGCGCTGTCGGGCGGCTGCGCAACAGCGGACTCATCGATCGTAGTCGACTTGTGCTCCCCGCCTTCCAGCGCATCGGCTCTCGCCGCTGGATCTCTCACACCGCCGCGGATCCTGGAGGGGTGGAGCGGGCTGGCGCGGCGAAGGGCGGCGAGCACAAGTCCAGTACGATCAACCATTCCCCTGTTGCGCGGGAGTCGCGCCAGCCCCTCCACCTCATTCACTCCCGACGGAGGCCCCTAGCAGCGCCGCCGCGTGCCGCCGCGCGGTTTCGGCGTCCGCGTCGCCGAGCATGCGGGCCACCTCGGTGATCCGGTCCTCGCCGTGGATGGTCTCGACGTCGCTCGTGGCCACGCCTCGCCTCGCCGCCTTGGTCACCACGAGATGCCGCTCCGCGCGGGCCGCGATCTGCGGCAGGTGGGTGATGACCAGCACCTGGCGCCCGCGCGCGACCTCGGCCAGCGTCTCTCCCACCTGCTGGCCCACCTCACCACCGATGCCGGCGTCGATCTCGTCGAAGATCAGCGTAGGGATGGCGTCGTGCCTCGCCAGCACCGACTTGATGGCCAGCATGAGGCGGGACAGCTCGCCGCCCGAGGCTGACTTCGACAGCGGCCGCGCATCGAGGCCGGCGTTCAGCCGAGCCATGAAGCCGACCGCCTCCTGCCCCGTCGAGTCGATCCTCCCCAGCGGACTCAGCTCGATCTCCAGGCGGCCGCCCGGCAGGCCGAGTGCGGGCAGCAACCGGCTCACCGCGCGACCCAATCGGGCCGCCGCGTCGTTCCGGCGCGCCGTCAGCGCATCGGCGGCGGCGCGGCAGGCTCCCTCGGCCGCGACCCGCCGGGCGGCGAGGTCGCGGAGATCCAGATCGGCGCTGTCCAGCAGTTCGAGCTCGCGAGCCCCCTCGGCCCGCCTTGCGAGCACCTGCTCCAGCGTCGGACCGTGCTTCTGCTTCAGCCGGAAGAGAAGGTCCCGGCGCCGCTCCACTTCGGCCAGGCGGGCCGGATCCTCCTCCAGCGTGTCGCCGTACTCCCGCACCAGCCGCGCTGCCTCGGAGAGGTTGGCATAGGCGCCATCCAGCAGCTCACGCCAGGCACCACAGGCGGGATCGATCCGTTCCAGCTGTGCCAGCAGCCGCTCCGCCTGTCCGAGCCGGTCGAGGATCCCCTCCCCTTCCAACTCCAGCATCTCGCCCAGCCGCTGTGACTGCTCCGCGAGCCCGCTGGCATGCGCCAGTCGCCGGGCCTCGGCATCGAGGGAGGCGTCCTCTCCGGGGGTGAGGCGCGCCTGGTCGATCTCTTGCACCACGAACCGCAGGTAGTCGGCGCGGCGGCGCACATCCTCGCGCCGGGCGGCCAGCGTCGCCTCCTCTGCCCGGATTCTCTCGAGGGACTGATGGGATTCACCGAGCGCCACACGCGCGGCGCCGGCACCAGCCCAGGCATCGAGGATGTCGCGCTGGGACTCGATCGAGAGGAGCGACTGCGACTCGTACTGCCCGTGCAGGTCCACGACCACTGCCCCAAGCCGAGCCAGCGATCCGATCGTCGCGGGACTGCCGTTGATCCAGGCGCGTGAACGCCCGTCGCTCCCGACCTCCCGCCGGACAACCAGCCGTCCCTCCTCCGGCTCGATGCCCAGCTCCTCGAGCTGCCGCCGCAGCGCCGGGGTCTCCACCTCGATGACCCCTTCCACCACCGCCCGGCCGGCGCCGGGTCTCACCTGGCCGCTGTCGGCTCGCGCCCCGAGCAGGAGTCCGACCGCATCGACCAGCATGGACTTGCCGGCCCCGGTCTCACCCGTCAGAACGTTGAGGCCGGGGCCGAGAGAGAGCGTCACGTCCGCGATGGTGGCGAGATCGCGGACGCGGAGTTCGAGGATCACCGTTCACCCTCGCGGGCGGCGAGGTCCCCCCAGTTGAGCTTCTGCCGCATCCGCGTGAAGTAGCCGTCGGTCCCGAGTCGTGCCAGCAGGACGGAACTCGCGGCGCGGCGGATGTACACCTTGTCGCCGATGTCCAGGGTGGTGCCGACCTGCCCGTCGAAGGACACCAGCAGGTCGTTGGGTTCCGGCGAGATCGGCTCGATGCACACCGTCGAATCGGCATGCACCACAATCGGCCGGACACCGAGGGTGTGGGCGCAGATCGGGGTGATGATCATCGCCTCGACTCGCGGCGCCACGATCGGCCCTCCCGCGGAGAGCGAATACGCGGTGGAAC
>JAOUIC010000229.1 GCA_029884275.1 Gemmatimonadota bacterium
TCCGCCCGACTCCAGCGCCGCACCCCGCCACCGCGACTGGGGAGTGGCCAAGTCCCCGGTCCTGGCATTCGACATCAACGGCGACCTGGGCCTGGTGCTGGGCGGGGGAATGCAGTGGACGATGTATGGCTTCGACGAAGCGCACTACCGGCAACGGATCCGCGCGGCAATCCAATACGCCAGCCGCCCCGGCGGATTCCGCACCTATGCCGCGTTCGAGCGGCGGGACGTCCTCCGCAACCTGCACCTCACCGCGGGGGTCCGCGCCGCGTCGATCGACGTGGTGCGGTTCTTCGGCTACGGTAACGAGACCTCCTTCACTCGGAACCTCGACTATTACCGCGCCGAGTCGAGAGAAGTGGGGTTGATTCTGCTGGCCGGGCTGTCGCGCGACCCGGTGCTCGAGTTCCGGATCGGCCCCGCACTCCGGATCGGCGGCACCGACACGACCGGTGCCAAGTCACTGGTCAGCGCCGCGCAACCCTATGGCTCGGGCCGGTTCAACATGGCCGGAGTGGAGGCACAGTTCAATTACACCCCGCGCCGGCCGCGCTACGAACAGGGGTTCGGCTTCTGGGCACGGGCCAACGGCCATTACTACCCGGAGGTGCTCGACGTGTCGCAGGGCGCATTCGGCGGGGTGGACGGCGAGGCACGGCTCACCTGGGTGCCGAGGCCGGTCAGCCGGTTCATGCTCGCGGGACGCGCGGGCGGCAGCGTGCTCCGCGGTGCGGTTCCGTTCAGCATGACCTCGCGCATCGGCGGCCCCGGCTCGCTCCGCGGCTGGGAGACCGACCGCTTCGCCGGCGACCGCGGCTCCGCCTACGCCGGCATGGAACTCCGCGCCCGGCTCTTCCGTCACCGGGTCGGGTTCATCCCGGGAGACGTCGGGGTGCTGGGGTTCGGGGACGGGGGCCGGGTCTGGGCCAGCGGCGAGTCGTCGTCCACCATCCACTGGGGCGGTGGCGGCGGGATCTGGGTGGCGCCGGCGCTGGGCTGGGTTCCCAATCTCAGCGAGGTCATCGGCCGGCTCGACATCGCCTGGGGAGCCGAGAAGGCGATCCTGTCGGTGGGAAGCGGATTCAGGTTCTAGCGGGACGGAAGGAAAGGCGGTCCGAACGAGATTCCCGGCGCCTGACTCACCACCGAACCCGCTGCACCTCGAACGGGACCACCAGGCGCAGGGCGAAGACCGCCCCCTTGCGGTCCGCCGGCCAGCGCAGGTCGGGGGCTCCCGACAGCGGGTACATCACTTCCGGAATGACGAGCAGGCCCAGTGCCCGGATCTGCACCGAGAGGTTGGGGGCGACCAGCAACTCGGTGGCCACCCCCGAGGTCGAGGCCGCGGTCCCGCCGCTTCCCAGCGGGTCGGTCTCCTGGCCATAGCGAGTCGCGCCGATCGTCACCCCAGCGACAATCTCGACCGGGCCCGTAGGATACTGCAGTCCCAGGTCCGCGGCGAAGATCTGCGCCCGGGTTGTGACGTCGTACTGCCCCTGCGGATCCGACCGCTGTTCTGTGTCACCCGCAAAGTACACCCACCTCACCCCGAGGTAGACCAGGCGGCCGGCGCTCACGCCGGCGAGAAGGCCGCCGCCGGCCTGGTAGCTGCCGGCGGTGCCGTAGCTGGCCAGAAGCCCAACGTGCACCTCTCCCAGCTGGGCATGGAGCGACGCCGGCGAGAGCGCCAGCACGAGTGCAAGACCCAAGGCAGGGCGGGTCACAGCCCGTCCTTGCCGACCCGCTGCAACCGCCGCAGGTACTCGCTGGGCGGCGGCAGGAGTCGATCGAGCGTGGCCCGGTCTTGAAGCCAGGTGGTGGTGCCTTCCAGGAAGGCCAGGTCCACCATCGGCACCAGGGCCTGCGCGCCGGAGAAGATCACGGCCACCTCGCCATCCATGAACATCCCGCGATAGTCCTGATTCTGTGAGCCCACGAAGGCGTAGCTGACCGCGCCCGGACGGTCGCGCACCCGGCGGTACATCCGCTCCGCAATTTCCCCCAGCTCGGCGGGAAGCTGGGCGGCTTCGAGCGGCTGGTTCTCCGGTCGATAGGTCGCCTCCCGGTAATGGAGGTAGGCCGTCGCGAACTCGGGCCATTCCGGCGCATCCACGATGGCCGACCAGAAGGCGTCCGAGGCGAGGAACTGCACCTTCTGATGGAGTTTCGGCGGATCCGCCACCCTGACCCCTGGCTGTCCGGCCTGCTGGGCGACAGCCGGCTCCATCATGTCGTAGAAGGGCATCAGTCCCTTGAGGAACACCGTCTGGCCCACCTGGGTGAGCCAGGTTTGGGCCCTGCTCGCCAGCCCCTGGGCATCCGGAGAAAGGGTGTAGAGTCCGACCGCCAGCGTCGCATGCGACACCGCCATCGCGTCGGCGAGGCTGTCGCGGGCGATTAGCAGCCGGCTCGCCAGCTCCCATTGCCGCGCCATTTGCGGCCACCCGGCGCTTGGCGCATTGGTCAGAGACGGAGCGACGATCAGGACATCGGCGCCACGGAGGCAGGCGCCCACCAGCAGCCCGGCATAGAGGAACGAATTCCACAGCGAGTCGGGGATCTTGATCACCGACCCCGGCGGCATAAGCGAGTAGAGCAGCGCCTTGGCGAGATTGAGCGGCTTGGGGAGATATCCGGTGCCGTTGCCCAGTTGAAGCGCCCGGGTGCTGAATCCGAGTCCGGGGCCTCCCGCGGCGAGCAGCTCGTCCCAGTTGGACGGCAGGGGCCTGCTCCGCAGCGCCTCCGGGATCTCAGGCTCGGGCACGCCCTGGCTCAGCAGCAGGTCTCGAGCAGCCTTCTTGAGTTCGAGCAGCGCCGGGCCGCGGACCGTCACCGACCGATCGTCCCAGGTCGGGCCGATGTACTGCTGACCGACCCCCATGCCGGTGTAGATCGCCACGCCGGCGAAGGGATCGGCTTCGCTGACGTCCCGGAACACGATCTTCCGGTGGTCCCGCATGACGTTGTCGGGATAGCCGAACACACTCGAGACCAGGCCCCCGCTCCAGAAGGAGGGATCGGCACGGTTCGTGATGTTGACGTGGACCTTCACCCGGTTCACCAGCCAGGCGCCACCGTACTGACGTGCTTCCGCCTGCAGGACCGCAGACCGGGACGCGGCGTCGCGCACCGACTGGAGGGCCGCGTCAAGGCGGGCCCGTTGCTCCGGCGTCGCCGCCGGGATATCGGCAGAGGCGTGGAGCGGATCCTCGAGGATCGTCATCCAGATCCGGGACTTCCGCAGCTGGTAGTAATGCTCGTCCAGGAAGATGAAGAACTCCGGCAGCTGCCCCGTCCGGTCGTAGGCCCCGATGCGGCTGGCCAGCGTAGCCAGGTATCCGTCCACGACCTGCTCAAATGCCGCCGCATCGAGGCTCCCGCTCGGGGTGATGGCCGGAAAGTCGTGGATCCAGAGGACGTGGTAGTCCTCGGTCTCTTGGATGGTCCGAAGGAGTTCCCAGTGGAACTGGAGGTTGGCCAGATACCAGACCTGATTCTGCTCGGTGAAGTTCACCTTTGTCAGGCGCTCGATCAGCGCATCCAGCTCTTCCTGAGAATCGTGATTCTCGGGAAGCAGGGCGTACTGCAGCGGCAACCAGACCAGGCGCGGATCATCCCATTCCCGGGCCGCACGAACCCGCTCGAGTTCCATCAGCTCGGTCAGCCGCTGGAACACGTAGAGCGCGGGCTCCGTTTCGATCCCGCGTGCGAGTCCCGCGGCGACCACGGCCCGGCTGAACCTTCCCCGGGCCGCAATCCCCAGTTCCACCAGCTGGTCGCTCTTCTTCTTTCGCCCCAGGAGACTGTTGTACGGCAGGAGCACTTCCTCCAGCAGTGTCTGCCGCGCGAGGACCGCCAGTCGCCTGCCCAGGCTGTCACTGCCGATGGCCAGCGCGAAGGTCCGTTCCAGCTGCGCGTGGAAATACCGGACTTCCTGCTCGCTGCTGCGCAAGGCGAGATGCGCCTTCAGGTCGGCCAGATAGGCGCCCTCCCTTGCCTCGGCGGTGCGGGTGTCGCGAGCATCCTGGTCGAGGAACGGCACCGTGAGCTTCCGGATCCACTCGGCCGATTCCGCGAGCGAGTCGAGCGCGGCATCCAGGGCATCACTGGGCTTCGGGTACGGGACGGGTGGGGCGAAACCGCTGGAGACGACGACGTAGTCACGGATGGGGCGGGTCCGGCCGGCCAGCGGGTCGCCCAGCGGCAGCGACACTCCCACGGTGA
>JAOUIC010000230.1 GCA_029884275.1 Gemmatimonadota bacterium
CACCCGCCTGCTGGCTGCCCTGGACGAGTATGGCTCGGAAGCCGCCAGCTGGGCGCCGGAAAGCGAAGCTGCCCCCGCGGCCATGGGATGCAGGCCGTGGCGTGTGACCACCGAGGATGCGGGCTATCGCGCACCGCTGCAATCGGCCGAGGGTCGGCTGGTGCTGGTGGCGGACGCCCGCATCGACAATCGGACCGAACTGGCCGCGGCGCTGGGCATTTCTGCGGGCCTTGCCGGTGACCTTCCAGACGCCGCGTTCATCCTCGCGGCGTACCAGGCCTGGGGACCGGATGCGCCTCGCCGCCTGATCGGGGACTTCGCGTTCATTCTGTGGGACCAGCAGCGCCGGGCGCTCCTGGCCGCGCGCGACGGCGTGGGGCAGCGGGTGCTGTTCTACCACCAGTCGCCGCGGGAGCTGGCGCTGGCGACGACGGCACACGCGCTCGCGGGACTCCCCGACGTCCGGCCGCGGCTGAACCTGCAGAAAGTGGCTGAGGGTCTGGTCCTGTTGCCGAGCCAGGAGAACACCTACTTCGAAGGCATCCTCCGGCTGCCGCCCGGGCATGCGCTGACCGCGACCGGGGAGGGGATTCGGCTGGAGCAGTTCTGGTCGCCGGAGCCGGAGCGGCGCCTGGTGCTCGGCTCCGACCGGGAATACGTCGAGGGATTTCTCCAGGTCTTCGGGGAGGCGGTGCGGGCCCAGTTGCGGTCCGCCGGACCGGTCGGCATCATGGCGAGTGGTGGCCTGGATTCGTCCTCCGTTGCGGCGGTGGCGGCGGCCCAGTTGCGCGAGCAGGGGCGCCACCTGCCCGTCTTTCACGCCGCTCCCCGGGCAGGCTTCCAAGGCGTGGTGCGTCGGGGTCTGGTCGCGGACGAATCGGGTGATGTGGAAGCGCTCGCCCGCCTGCACCCGAACATGGACCTCCGGATCCGCCGCCCCGACGACCGAACACCGTTCGACGAGATCGAGACCTCCTTCCGGATGACCGGCGCGCCGGCCCGCAACCCGACCAACGTGGGCTGGTTCGACGGCATCTACGCCGCGGCGAGCGCCGAGGGCATCCGGGTGCTGCTGGCCGGGCACAAGGGCAACGCCACGATCAGCTACACCGGACTCCGGTCGCTGCCGGACGCGGTGCGCCAGGGGCACTGGGTGTATGCGTGGCGTGAGGCCTGCGCCTTTGCGCGGGCCACCGGTGCGGGGAGGCGGGATGTCCTGCGGCACCGGGTGCTCGACGCGCTCGTTCCTCCATTCCTGGCCGACTGGGGCCGCCGGTTGAGCCGCCGGCCCGCGGCCCAGGTGTGGGACGCGGCGGCATCGCCGATCAATCCTGACTTCGCCCGGAGCATCGGTCTCGCCGACCGGGTGCGGGCGGCGCGACTCGACCAGCTCAATGCGCGGCGGCTGGGGGAAGTGGACTTCCGGATCTCGGTGCTCCGGGGCGGCGCTGACGTAGCGGACACCCACAGCGGCTTTCGCCCCTGGTTTGGCATCGAGACCCGGGATCCGACGGCGGACCGGAGGGTGGTGGAGTACTGTTTCTCGATCCCCGGTTCACAGTACCTGCGCGACGGGGTCACCCGCCGGCTGATCCGGCGGGCCATGGAGGGCCGGCTTCCCGACCAGATCCGGAGCCGCACCACGACCGGGGCCCAGAGTGCGGACTGGGCCGAATGGCTGCCCGCGATGCGGGAGATGTTCCGGGCGGAACTGGAGCTTCTGGGGCAGTCCGACACGGCCGCGCGCTGTCTCGACCTCCCGCGGCTCCGGTCGCTGTTGCATCGATGGCCCGACCGCCTGGGCGTCGAGCACGAAAAGGAGTACAACCTGCTGCTGCCAAGGGGCATCATGATGGGCCGGTTCATCCGCTGGTTCGAAGCGACCTACACCACGCCATGAGCAGCGACGCCCGGACACCCACCCGGCTGCTCGACATCACCCCGCTCAGGCAGGGGCTCGCCCTGGTATGGGAGAGCGGCCGCGGCTGGACCGCGCTGCAGATCGCGCTGCTGGTCCTCGCGAGCATGGTCCCGCTGCTGGCGTTGTACGTCACCAAGGAGATCATCGACACGGTCGCCGAGGCGCTGGCCGGGGGGCCGCGCGACCCGGGCCGACTCACACTGCTGGTGGCCTTCGCCGGCGGCGTGGGGATCGCCGCCGCCGGCCTCCGGCTCCTGTCCGGCCTGGTCAGCGAGGTGCAGGGCATCCGCCTGAGCGACCGGGTGCAGGAGATCCTGCACCGGAAGTCGGTGGAGGTGGACCTCGCGTTCTACGAAAACCCGGAGTATCACGACACGCTGCACCGGGCGCAGACGGAGGCGCCCTTCCGCCCGGCCCAGATCGTGGCGTCCTGCGCCCAGGTCGGCCAGGGTGGGCTCTCGCTGCTGGCGCTGGTGGGCCTGCTGCTGTCGTTCCACTGGCTGCTGGTGGTGGCGCTGCTCGCGGCGGCGCTGCCCGGGCTGTTCGTGAAGGTGCGCTATTCCAGCCGGCTGTATCAGTGGATGCGTCGGCAGACGGCCCTGCAACGCCTGAGCCGGTACCTCAGCTTGCTGCTCACCACGGTCGATTCCGCCAAGGAGATCCGCCTGCTCGGTCTGGGCGCGGAATTCCGGCGCCGGCATCGGCTGCTGCGCCAGCAGGCCAACCGCGAGAAGCTGCAGCTCGCCACCCGGCGCTCCGGCTTTGAGCTGCTGGCCCAGGTGGTGGCGGTGGCGGCGGTGTTCGGCTCGATGTTCGTCATCGCACAGCGTGCGCTCACGGGGGCGGTGACGGTCGGCGACATGGTGATGTACTTCGGCGCCTTCCAGCGGGCCCAGGACTGCTTCCGCGATTTTCTCGCCGGGCTGGCCGGTCTCTACGAGCAGAACCTGTTCCTCACCGATTTCAAGCGGTTCCTCACGCTCGAGCCCACGGTCACCGACCCGCCGAAGCCCGCGCCCTACCCGCGCCCGCTCCGGAACGGCATCGAGTTCGACCATGTCAGCTTCCGCTACCCTGGCACCGAGCGGGAGGTGCTGACGGATGTGAGCTTCAGCATCCGTCCCGGTGTGCATATGGCGCTGGTGGGCGAGAACGGCTCCGGCAAGACCACCCTGGTCAAGCTGCTCTGCCGGCTGTACGACCCGACGTCGGGCGTCATCCGGATCGACGGCACCGACCTGCGCGAGTTCAGCCTCGCCGAGTTGCGCGCCGAGCTGTCGGTGGTGTTCCAGGACTACACCCGGTACTGCCTGTCCGCCCGCGACAACATCCGGCTGGGTAACATCGCCCTGCCCCCCGACTCGCCCCGCATCGCCGAGGCAGCCCGCCGGACGGGGGCGGATGCGATCATCCGGTCGCTGCCGCTGGGGTACGAGACGCTCCTGTCGCGGCAGTTCGAGCAGGGCGCCGACCTCAGCATGGGGCAGTGGCAGAAGCTGGCGCTCGCGCGGGCGTTCCTGCGGGACAGTCAGTTGATCGTACTGGATGAACCCACCGCCGCACTCGACCCCAAAGCGGAGGCGGAGGTGTTCGACCAGTTCCACGAGCTGGCCAAGGGTCGCACCGCCGTGGTCATCAGTCACCGGCTCTCGACGGTGCGCCACGCCGACCGGATCCTGGTCCTGGTGGACGGGCAGGTCGCCGAAGCCGGCGCCCACGATGAACTGGTGGAGCGCGCCGGCGTGTACGCTCGGCTGTTCGAGACCCAGGCGAGACCCTACCGGTGACCGGACCGGCGGATCCCCGCCCGGCGGCAGCCGATTTCCCGGATCAGGTCGCGGCGCAGCAGGCCTGGCTGGCGCTGCTCAGGGGAGAGCCCGGCCCCGAGCAGGGGCTCACCGGCCGGCAGTGGACCTGCCTGGCCGATGAGGCCACCCGTCATCACCTCCGCGGGGTGACCTACCGCCGGCTGACGGACGGCCCCCTCGCGGCGCAGGTCCCCGCCGAGGTCCGTGAGCGGCTCCGCTCGTTCTACCTCGAGACCGCTGGCCGGAACGCCGTGCTGTTCCGCCAGACCAGCCAGCTGGCGAAAGCACTGGCTGCGCGAGACATCCCGGTCATGCTGCTCAAGGGGATCCACCTCTCGCGGTTCGTCTATGCGGAGCCGGCGCTCCGCAGCATGGCCGACATCGACATCATGGTGCACCGCGAGCACCTGGCCGAGGCGGAACAGGTGTTTCTCGACCGCGGCTTCGGTCCCTTGCCGCGGCCGAACCCCATCGAGTGGAGC
>JAOUIC010000231.1 GCA_029884275.1 Gemmatimonadota bacterium
TCGATCTGACCCCGCGCCAGCAGCTGCTGACCGAGGAATTCCTCGGCAACCTCAAGGAGGACGGCTATCTGGCCTCCACCCTGGAGGAAGTCCTCGACCAGGTCAACCGCCTCCTCGAATCCCACGCGGTCGCCGCGAGCCCACCGGCCCCCTCCGGGGATCCCGACGACCAGGAATTCGAGGAAAGCGATTTCGAGTACGAGCCCGCCGGCCAGATGATGATCGGCGTCCCGGAGGAAGGTGTCGCGCTCATCGCCGAGGCGATGCCGCTGCCCCCGCCGACACCCCCCGCGCCGATGCCCGGCGTGCCCTACTTCACCATGGCGGAAGTCGAGGAGATGCTCGCGATCCTGCAGCGTCTCGACCCGCCGGGCGTCTGCGCCAGGGACCTGCGCGAGTGCCTGCTGCTGCAGCTGCGAGAGCGGAAGAATACCGAGACCCTGACCTATCGCCTGGTGGATGAGGCCTTCCAGGACCTCATCGCCCACCGGTGGAACGAGCTGGGTCGGCGGTTCGGGGTGGACCCCGCCGCGGTGCAGGCCGCCGCGGATGAACTCGGTCGCCTCGATCCGAAGCCGGGGCTGGTCCACTCGGCAGGCGGTGACGGGTACGTGATTCCCGACCTCATCGTGGAGCGCATCGACGGGCAGTACCGCGTCTTCCTGAACGACAACGGCGTGCCGCGGCTGAGGCTTTCGCGCACCTACCAGCAGCTGGCCCGGGACCGGAAGAAGATGAGCGCCGAGAACCGCGACTTCATCGCGACGCGGCTCAATAGCGCGAACTGGCTCATCCAGGCCATCGAACAGCGCCGCCAGACCATGCTCAAGGTGATGAACTTCATCGTGGACCGGCAGCGGGAATTCTTCGACAAGGGCGTGGAGTACCTCAAGCCGCTGACCCTGCGGGAGGTGGCCGAGGTCATCAACATGCACGAGTCCACGGTCAGCCGCGTGACCAACGAGAAGTTCGTCCAGACTCCGCGCGGCGTCCTGCCGCTCAAGTACTTCTTCTCCAGCGCCCTGTCCACGGCGTCGGGTGAGGATGCGAGCGCCCGGTCGATCCGCGCCAAGTTGCAGAAGCTGGTGGCCGAGGAGAGCCCGGCGGACCCGCTGACCGACCAGCAGATCGTCCACCTGTTCCAGGAGCAGGGGATCAAGATCGCGAGGCGCACCGTGGCCAAGTACCGCGATCAGCTGCACATCCTCCCCGCCCGCATGCGAAAGCGGCTATGAACCAGGCCCCGGTGGAGGTCAGCGTCCTGGTGCCCGCCAAGGACGAGGCCGAGAACCTGCCTGAGTTCGTGCGGCTCTGCGACGAGGCGCTGAAGGCCGCCCCGTTCAGTTTTGAAGTCGTGGTGGTCGACGACGGGTCCCGCGACGAGACCCCGAAGGTGCTGGACACCCTCGGCCGCACATACCCCTTTCTCCGGGTGGTCACGCATCGCCGCCAGCGCGGGATCGCGGACGCCCTGCGGTCGGCGGCCGAGGCGGCCAATGGCGAGATCTTCGTCTTCTACCCGGCCGATCTCCAGTATCTCCCGGCCGATATCCCGGGCCTGGTGGCGCCGATCCTCGCCGGCGAGGCCGACATCGTCACGGGAACCAAGCAGGGGAGGTACGAGAAGGCCTTCGTCTCGGGGATCTACAACCGGCTCTGCCGGTTCCTGTTCGGCGTACCGGTCACCGACCTGAACTCGGTCAAGGCGTACCGCCGCGAGATCATGATCGGGCAACCCCTGCGCCCGGACTGGCATCGCTACATGGTGGTCATCGCGGCGGCGGATGGGTTCCGGCTGACCAGCCGACCGGTGCCGCTGCACCCGCGTCGCGCGGGCGTCTCCAAGTTCACCTGGCGACGGATTCCGGTCGGCGTGCTCGACCTGCTCTCCGTCTGGTTCCAGATCCGGTTCGGGCGCAAGCCCATGCTCTTCTTCGGGGTGGCCGGAGCGCTGCTGTTCGTGGTGGGCATGGTGGCGGGCATCGCGGCGCTGGTGCTTCGCTTCGGGTATGGCATCGGCTTCCGCCCACTGCTGAACCTGGTCGAGACCATGGTCATCAGCGGCATCGCGCTCTTCGGATTCGGGTTCCTCGGGGAAATGGTCGCCGGGCTCCGGGAAGATCTCCGTGAGGGCCTGCGGCGCGCGGGGCGCGACCCGGCGTCCTGACCCCGCCATCTGTGCGCGTGATCTTCCTGACCCACAACTTTCCCCGCTTCGCCGGCGACGTGAGCGGAGCCTTTCTGGCGGTGCTCGCCAAGGGCCTCCAGTCGCGAGGCATCGAGGTGGGCGTGGTGGCGCCGAGCGATGGTGGCAACGTTGGCGCGCCGGACCTCGACGGCATCCCGGTGCGTCGGGTGCGGTATGCCTCGCCCGCGGCGGAACGACTGGCATACCGCGGTACCATGGCGGAGTCGGCGAGGACCCTCCAGGGCGGACTGTCGGCGTGGAGCCTCATTCGGGCCCTGCGCCGGGCCGCCCGGGAGGAGATCGATCGCGGCGCGGATCTGGTGCACGCCCACTGGTGGGTTCCGGCCGGGATCGCGGCACCCCGTTCCCGTCCGGCGGTCGTCACCGTGCACGGCACCGATGCCGCCCTGCTCGAGCGCAGCGCCGTGGCGAGGTGGTTCGCCAGGCGGGTCCTGCGCCGGGTCGCGGTGGTGACCGCGGTGAGCGAGAGTGCCGCGGCCCAGGTCCGCCGGTTCGCCGGACGAGCCGTCGGAGCAACCCACGTCCACCCGATGCCGGTGGAGACCGGGCTTTTCGCGGATCGGAGTCGGGGCGGGGAAGGGCTCGTCGTGGTCGGCCGCCTCACCGCCCAGAAGCGGGTGGAACTGGCGATCCGGGCCCTGGAGCGACTGGATCGTCCCACGATTCCACTGACCATCCTGGGGGACGGCCCGGAACGCCCCCGGCTCGAATCGCTGGTCGTGGCACTGGGATTGGAGAAGCGGGTCCGGTTCCTCGGCGCCCAGCCGCCTGCCGGTGTGGCCGCGGTCCTGGCCGGTGCCGACCTGGCGCTGTTTCCTGCGGTGGGGGAAGGGTTCGGGCTCGCGGCTGCCGAAGCCCTCATGGTGGGCGTTCCGGTCGTGGCCTGCCACGACGGAGGCGGGGTGCTGACCGTCGTGCCCGCCAGCGGTGCAGGGCGCCGCGCTGAGCCGTCGGCGGATTCACTCGCTCGATCGGTCTCCGATCTGCTCTCGGATTCCGGGGCACGCGACTCTGCCTGGCTCGCTGGCCAACGATGGCGCGCGGAGCTCAGCCCCGGCCATGCGGCAGAGGCCTGCGAACGCTGGTACCGGGAAGCGCTCAGTGCCTGAGCGGCTGATTCGGGTCGTCCGCTGGCTGATCGCGATCGCCGTCCTCGCCTTCGTGGCGCGGAGCATCGCCCTCAACTGGAACCAGCTTCAGGGTCAGCCGGTGCAGTGGACGGTTCGCCCGCTGCCGCTGGCGGGGAGCCTGCTGCTCGTCTGGCTGATGTACGCCAACCTCATCGGAGCGTGGCGCGCGGTGCTTGGCGGGTGGGGTGAGCGGCTGCCTCCGCTGGAGGCCGCCAGGATCTGGACCATCTCCAGCCTCGGCAAGTACCTGCCCGGAAAGGTGTGGGCCATCGCCGGCATGGCGCTTATGGCGCGCGATGCCGGCGTGTCGGTCTGGGCCGCGACCGCGTCGGCCGTCATCCTCCAGGCCCTCGCGGTCGGCACCGGCCTCCTCGCCGCGTTTGCGGGCGGAGTCGGACCGCTCGACGCCGTGCGGCCGGAGCTCGCGACCGCATTCCGGGTTGGGGCGATCGGTGTCGCCGGCGGGATGGCGCTACTCTCCCATCCTCCGTTGATGCGTCGGCTGCTGCTGCTCGCCGGGCTGCCTGCGTCGACGGCTACCCCGCCCGCCCGGGTGCTGTGGCGCGCGACCCTCGCCAATCTCGTCGCCTGGGCCGGCTACGGGCTCGCGTTCTGGCTCCTTGCGCGGGCGCTGGTGCCCCAGGTTTCCTTGTCACCCGGACTCGCCATCGCTGTGTTCGCCGCTTCCTATGTGGCTGGGCTGGCGGCTCTGTTTGCGCCGGGAGGGCTGGTCGTCCGCGAGGGACTCATGGTCGTCCTGCTGCAGGAGACCACCGGCCTCGGAGTGGCGGCCCTGCTGGCCGTGGCATCCCGGGTCGCGCTCACCGTGACTGAGGTGGGGGCCGCCCTCCCGTTTCT
>JAOUIC010000232.1 GCA_029884275.1 Gemmatimonadota bacterium
ATAGGCATCTGTCCGGGAGGCCCGGCCTTCCCGCGCAACCACGATCCGCTTCCGGTCGCGGTGGTGCCGCGCCAGCGGGGCATCGATCACCGTGGGACTCTCGTCGAGGTGGCCCCAGACCAGCGCCGCGTAGCGGCGAGTGATCCGCCGGGCGGCCAGCATCGCGCTCAGCCTGCGGTGGGCGGCGTCTGTCTTGGCGACCAGTATCAGGCCGGACGTGTCCCGGTCGAGACGATGGACGATCCCGGGGCGCCCTTCGGCCCCTCCTGAAAGCGTGGTGCCGCGGGCGACCAGCGCGTTGACCAGGGTGTCGTCCCAGTGGCCGGGCGCCGGGTGCACGACAAGGCCGGCTGGCTTGTTGATGACGGCCAGATGCTCATCCTCGTAGACGATCTCGAGGGAGATCGAGGACGGCACCAGCTGGCGCGCCGGAGCAAGCTCGGGGAACGCGACACGGACTTCCTCGCCCCGAGTCAGGGTACGGGAGGCCCTGACCACCGCCCCGTTCACTTCGACGCAGCGGTCGGCCACCAGCCGGGCCGACTGGGTGCGCGAGAGCTGCAGCTGATCGGCGAGAAAGCGGTCGACGCGCTCGGTCGCGGGAGCGGCGACGCTGAAGGTCACCCCGGCCGGCGCGGCGCCCGATTCGACGGTGCGCTCGGCCACTGGGTCAATCCCCGGGGCGCGCGGCGGAGATTTCCGGTGCTGGAGTCTCTGGCGGTAGCGGCCTCCCGGTGTCGGCCGCCTGCATGGCCTCGCGGCGAGCGTCCTCCCGCCAGAGCGAGATGGCGAAGGCGATCGCGCCGCAACTCACCGCCATGTCGGCTACATTGAAGGTCGGCCACCGCCAGGCGCCGACCCCCAGGTCGAGAAAGTCCACCACGCCCTGCGGGGACCGGATGCGGTCGATGACGTTGCCGATCGCCCCGCCGGTCACCAGCCCCAGCGCCAGCTGCCGAAACCAGTCGCCCCGCTCCGCGCCCCGGTGGTACTGGAACAGCAGGATCACCACAGCGATGGCGATGACCAGGAAGATCCACCGGGAGTACGGACCCAGGTGAAGGCCGAAGGCCGCGCCGGGATTGTACACCAGCCGGAGCTGGAACCAGTCCCCGAACACCGAGCGGCCGGCCGACCGGTGGAGGTGCTGCTCGGCGAGCTGCTTGGTGATGATGTCGAGGGCAAGGACCGTGAGGATGGCGCCCCAGTACAGCCGCCGCTCAGCGCCGTTTGCCATTCTCTTCTTTTTCCTTGCACTCGATGCAGAGGCGGGCATGCGGCAGGGCGTCGAGGCGCTCGAAGTTGATCTCCTTCCCGCAGCTGTGGCACAACCCGAACTGATCCGGGGTCTTGTACAACCGGCGCAGCGCCTCGTTCACGTGCCAGAGGTAGCGCCCCTCCTGGGAAGCGAAGAGGAACTGCTTCTCCCGCTCCATGGCGTCGGTTCCCTGGTCGGCCATGTGGAAGGAGTACGACGATATGTCCCCCTCCCCGCCTTGCAGAGTGGCGTTGAAGGACTCGTCGTAGTAGCCGATCTCCTTCATGACGCGAGCCCGCTCCTCCATGAGGCGCTTTTCGAAGTAGCCGAGTTGCTTCTTGTTCATGCCTTTCTTTCCCGCCGGTCTCGTGGGACCGGCGTCGATTCAGGCGCCGGCATCGTGCCGGCGCAGGCTCAGGGTCACGGCGTGTCCGTCAATCTCCACCTCGGACGTCAGATCAGCTTGGAGCACCGACCCGCCAATCTCGAACTGCCTGGCGAGCGTCTCTCCAGCGATGAACGCCCGGTACTGCGTCGCCGCCTCGACAACCGCCTCCGCACCGCGCACTCCCAGCGAGACCCGGTCGGCCACGGCATACCCCGCCTCGCGCCGCAGCCGCTGGACGTGGTGCACCACCTCGCGAGCCAGCCCCTCCTGCCTCAGCTCGGGCGTCAGCCCCGGGTCCAGCGCCGCAACGTAGGGACCGTCGCTGGCCACCAGCCAGTCAATCGCAACCTGCCGCTCCACCACAATGTCATCGGAAAAATACACGATCGGGCGCCCGTCCACATCCGCCGACACCTGCCCCCCCCCTTCCAGGGTCCGGATCTGGTCCGCGGTGAGCCGGGTCACAGCCTGCGCCACGGCCTGGGTCTCCTTGCCAAACCGCTTCCCGAGGGTCCGGAAGTTGGGCCTGGCCTTCAGCTGAACCAGTTCCTGATCGGAGGCCGCGATCACGACCTCCTTGACGTTCACCTCGGACCGGAGAATCGGCAGCAGCCGATCGAGGACCGGGCCGCGGACCGAGACCGGCACGGCGATCTCCAGCCGGGCCAGCGGCTGGCGCACCCGGAGCTTCCCCGCCTCCCGTGCCGCGCGGGAGAGGGAAGCCAGGCGGCGGACCCCCCCCATCGCCTCGTCGAGCGCGGGATCGGCGGCGCCGGAAGTGACCGGCCAGCCGGCCAGGTGCACGGACGTCCCCGTCAGGGCACGGTGCAGCCAGTCGCTGGAGAACGGGCAGGCCGGGGCCAGCAGCCGGCTGACCGTGACCAGGCACTCGCGCAGGGTGGCAACCGCGGCCGCATCGGCCTGACCGTCCGGCGCCCAGAACCGCTCCCGGTTGATGCGGACGTACCAGTTGGAGAGATCGTCCACCACGAAATCGAGGAGGGCGCGGACCCCGGCGGTCGGCTCGTACGCCGACCAGCTGGCCGTGACCGCGCCGACCGTTGCATCGAGCCGCGAGAGCACCCACCGATCGGTGTCAGGCCGCTCGGCCTGCGGCGGAACATCGTCCAGCCGCCCGGCATAGAGTCGGAAAAACTCGTAGCTGTTCCGGAGCGCGCGGAAGAAATCCCCGGCCACCTGCGGGATCTGGCGCGAGTCGAACCGCTTGGGGAGCCAGACCTGGCTGGATGCCAGCAGGTAGAGGCGGACCGCGTCGGCCCCATGTTCGCGGATCATCTCCCATGGGTTGACCACGTTGCCCTTGCTCTTCGACATCTTCTGGCCCTCGGCATCGAGGACCAGCTCGTTCACGATCACATTGCGGTAGGCCGGGCTGTCGAACGCCGCGGTCGCGATGGCCAGCAGGGAATAGAACCAGCCCCGGGTCTGGTCCACTCCCTCGCAGATATAGTCGGCCGGAAAATGCGCCCCGAACTCCGCCGCGTGCTCGAAGGGATAGTGCCACTGCGCGTAGGGCATGGAGCCGGAATCGAACCAGGTGTCGATCACCTCGGGCGCGCGCCGCATGGTCCCGCCGCAGGCACAGGCCCATGTGTAACGGTCGATGTACGGCTTGTGAGGATCGAAATCGTCGGGCAGCGGATTGCCGTATCGCGCCGCCAGGTCGGCGAAACTGCCGACCACGTGCACATGCTCCGGCTCGCGGTCGCAGACCCACACCGGCAGCGGCGTCCCCCAGTACCGGTCACGGGAGAGCGCCCAGTCGACGTTGTTCTCCAGCCAGGCGCCGAAGCGCCCCTCGCCGACCTCGGGTGGCTGCCAGTTCACCTGCCGGTTGAACTCCAGCATCCGGTCGCGCACCTGGGAGGTGCGGACGAACCAGCTGTCGCGGGCGTAGTAGATGAGCTTGGACGAGCACCGCCAGCAGTGGGGGTAGGTGTGAACGTACTGCTCGGTGCGCAGCCACCGGCCGTCAGCCTTCAGCCGGCGGATGATGAGCTCGTTGGTTTCGTCGGCCGTGACCAGGCGTCCCTCGATCTCGGGCCACGTCGTCCCCGCAAAGGTGCCGTCGGCGGCCACCGGCCGCACCAGCACCAGGCTGTGTTCCCGCCCAGCCTGATAGTCGTCGGCGCCGAACGCGGGTGCCATGTGCACGATACCCGATCCGTCCTCGGCGGTGACGAACGCCCCCGCGATGACCACCGAATGGTCGCCGTCGGGAGGAAGCGGTATCACGTCGAGCGGGCGCTGGTAGCGGAGCCCGACCAGCTCACGGCCGGACAGCGTCGCCTCCCGGATCAGTTCCTCGCCGAGCATCTCCCGGAGCTTGGCCTCCCGCGCCACCGCCGACACAAACCGCCGGTCCTGGTGGCGCGGGCTCCGGTAGACGCCGTATTCCAGGTCGGCATGCACGGCGGCAGCCACGTTCGACGGGAGCGTCCAGGGCGTGGTGGTCCACACCACCAGTTCCCGACCGCTTCCGTCCGTCAG
>JAOUIC010000006.1 GCA_029884275.1 Gemmatimonadota bacterium
CCCGTTACACCCCCGAGCACGTCCGGGCTCAGATCCGCGCCGCGAGCGACGTCGGCATCCATGGATGGGTGCTGTGGAACCCGCGGTCCGCCTATGACCCCCGGATCTTCGTCGCCGACGCGACCAGGATGCCCCGCCGGGCCATTGCCCAGAGCGCGGCAGCCCTCCCCCGCGAGCGTGAGGCTCGCCGGTAATCCCCGCACCCATTCGCGCCATGCGGCTGGTCCTCGGAGCCGCCGTCATCGGCTCGCCCTGCCCCCCGTCAGTCACGGCGCAGACGCCGGCTACGAGCGTCATCGAAGTCCTCTCGACCGGGAACCTCTCCGACACCGCCCTGCGGGAAAGCTCCGGCGTGGCACGCAGCCGCCTCGTCCCCGGCGTCCTCTACTCGATCAACGATTCCGGAACGGACGCCGAGATCTTCGCGCTCGACTCCACCGGGGCCGCCCTGGGCCGGTGGGCCCTGCAGGGCCTGAGCAACCATGATTGGGAAGCGATCGCCGCCGGCCCCTGCGGGACGGGATCGTGCCTCTACATCGGCGACCTCGGCGACAACCTCGAACAGCGGAAGCACGTCACGATCTACCGGGTGGCAGAGCCCGCAACACTTGGGGCATTGCGGAATCCGGCCCCGAGCGCCAGGCCGGTGGTGGACTCCCTCCGATTCCGCTACCCCGACGGCCCGCGCGACGCCGAAGCCATGTGGGTCGACTCCTCCGGCATGCCACACATCGTGAGCAAGGGGCGCTCCGGCAAGATCATCCTCTACCGCGTGCCGCCCCGCTTCGGCAGAGAACGGATCCAGACCGCCGAACGTCTCCAGTTGCTGCCGATTACGGCCCAGCCCGCCCTGGGCCAGTGGGTCACCGACGCCGCGCTGGCGCCGGACGGGCGGCGCGTGGCGGTCCGCACCTACACCATGCTGTACATTTTCCCCGTACAGGCGGACGGACACCTCGGCACTCCATCCCGATGTGGCCTCGCCGGGCTGGAGCCTCAGGGCGAGGGCGTCGAGTGGCTGGATGATCGGAGGCTCTTCCTGACCAGCGAGACACGAGACAACAAACCGGCCCCGGTCCACGTGGTCCGCTGCGGTGCCAACTAGCCGCTCGCTTCGCCGCGGCCTCAGGGCGCTGCTCCTCGCGGCGGGGCTGGGCGTCCTGTTCTACGCCACCACCCGGAACAAGCGCGTTTCGCCCCCGGTGTTCGAGGCAACCCTGCTCGAGCGCGGCGAAGGCGGCAGGATTCGCGCACTCCGGGCGGGGGCGGGCGATACGACGCTGGTCTTCCTTCACGGCTATGGCGAGTCGCTCCTCGCGTGGCAGGGTGTGGTCGGCCATTTCGTCGATCACTACCGGGTGCTGGCGGTCGACCTGCCGGGGTTCGGCCTGAGCGATCCGCTCCCGGACTCGTCCACCTTTGGTGCATACCTGGCCGAGATCGGCGATCTCATCCGCCTGCAGACCAGGGGGCCGGTCGTGGTGGTGGGGCACTCGATGGGAGGGCAACTGGCGGCTGGGCTGGCCCTGGCAGACCCTGACCGTGTGGTGGCGGCCGTCCTCGTTGCCCCGGCTGGAGCCGGACTCAACGGGGTGTTCGGGGACAGCGGCATGGTCTCGCCGTGGGCCCACTGGGTGGCGGAAGCCGTTCCGTACGTCCTCCCCATTCACGACACGCTCTGGCTGCGCGAGCCAGCCGGGCCACCGGAACTGGAGGCGGTCCGGGACTCCCTCCTCGCCGCCAGCGCACGCCGGGTGCTCGAGCAGTTTGACTTCGCCGCCATCGGCGACCGGTTCCGCCAGGTTGGTCAGCCGGTGCTGCTGATCTGGGGCAGCCAGGACGCCACCATCCCCCTCGCGGTCGGCGAGCGTGTCGCCGCCCTCCTCCCCTGCCGCCGTTTCGTCGTGCTTCCGGCCCTTCACCGGCCGCACCAGACGAGTCCAGACACCGTGCTCAGGGAGATGGACGCCTTCCTGCGACGCTCCCTCCCCTGCGACCAGGGCTGAATCGCCTAGATTCCGCCACCGGTTTCTCCCACGTACGCCCTGAACCCCGCGACCGCCATGAACCGCCTGTTCGCCGTCACCCCCCTCGCCCTCAGCCTGGCGACTTCGGGCTGGGCGCAAACCAGCCCCTCGGCGCGCCTGGCGCAGGCGGCCGACTCGCAGGCCTTCCGCGCCCATTTCGAGTACCTCGCGGACGATCTGCTGGAGGGCCGGGCGCCGGCTACGCGGGGCGGCGAACTCGCGGCGAAGTACATCGCCGCCCAGTTCCGGCGCCTCGGTCTGGAGCCGGCGGGCGACTCGGGCAGCTACTTCCACACCGTGCCGATCGTCGCCCTGACCGGAGCGCCCCAACTGCTGGCTCGAGGCCCCGGCGCCGTGCCCCTTCGCGCTCCCGACGACTATGTGCTCTGGTCGGAGCGCAACGAGCCCACCGTCTCGTTTCGGGGAGGGGCCGTGTTCGTGGGCTACGGCATCACCGCCCCCGAGTGGGAATGGGACGATTACGCGGGTGCGGATGTCACCGGCAAGCTGGTCTTTTGTCTGGTCAACGACCCGGGACTCTCGAATCCGGCCATCTTCAGGGGCCCGATCCTCACCTACTATGGCCGCTGGACCTACAAGATCGAGGAGGCGGCGCGCCGGGGAGCGGCGGGCATCATCCTCATCCACACGACCGAGAGCGCCACCTATCCATGGAGCACCGTGGTGGGCTCCACGAGCGGCGAGCGGGTCCGGCTCGAGAAGGCTCCCTCACCTCTCGTCGTGGCAGGCTGGATGCGGGACGAGGCCGTCGGCCGCCTCCTGCGGGGCGCCGGGCTCGACCCCGACAAGTTGATGGGCGACGCCGGTCGCAAGGGGTTCCGTGCCGTCTCTCTCCCCCTCGAGTTCGACGCGACGGTCGAGAGCGCCATCCGGCGCTCCGCCACCGCCAACGTCGTCGGACGGCTTCCGGGCCGCGGCCCGCACGCCAGGGAGGCGGTGATGATCGGCGGGCACTACGACCATCTCGGCATCCGGGCGCCGGTGAACGGTGACTCGATCTACAACGGGGCGGAGGACAACGCGTCGGGCACCGCGGCGGTGCTGGCGGCCGCGGAGGCCTTCGTGCGGAGTGGCACGGTGCCGGGACGCTCCCTCCTGTTCATGGCGTTCGGCGCCGAGGAGAGCGGCCTGCTCGGGTCGGAAGCATTCGCGGAACGACCCACACTGCCGCTCGCAGACCTCGCCGCGGTTCTCAATCTCGATGTCATGAACCTCTACGGCCCCACCACCGACATCGCGGCCACCGGGGCCGACCATACGTCGCTCGGGCGGACCCTTGCCACCGCCGCCCGGGCTGAGGGACTCACCATCTCCATCGACTCGCTGGCCCTGGTCCGGGGGTCATTCTTCCGCTCGGACCATTTCCCGCTCGTCCGGCGCGGCGTCCCAGCCCTGTCGATGGAGCAGGGACGCCGGTATGCCGACCGTCCCGCGGGATGGGGCGAGGAACGGAAGCAGGAGTACATCACGCATCGCTACCACAAGCCGCAGGACGAGGTGTTGCCGTGGTATTCATATCAGGGTCCCCTCCAGCAACTCCGGGTGGCTCTGCGAGTCGCGCTCGAGGTGGCCAATGCCCCGTCTCAACCAGTCTGGGGACGGGATTCCGAGTTTCGGGTGGCAGGGGAGGCCAGGGTGGGGCCCAAGCCGCAGTAGCCGATGTCCTGTAACCGCAAACTGAACAACGATTTGAGAAATCCGTGACCATGGCACCATAGCGCCGGAGCCCCGGGTTAACTATTTTTGCGCCCGCTTTTCCCACCTCACCAACCCGTTCAACGGGGGCGCACCTGGATCTCCCGAACACTTACCGAATCCCCGTCGGCTGGCTGCTCGCCCACGGCGGAGAGGTCGTCCGGTATCGCACCTTCACCGAGCTGGCGCCCGCCGGAACCGCGACGCCGGAAACGATTGCCGCGGCGCTTGCCTCGGCCCAGGCCTCGAAGGGCGCCCAGGCCATTCTCAAGAAGCAGAAGGACACCGGAGTCTGGGGCGGCAACCTGCTCGGCCTTGCGGTTTCGGCGGCGCAGGGAATCAAGGACATCGGGACCGTAGCCCAGTATCGGCGTCTGGTCGAACTGGGCACCCCTCGGTCCGCCCGGACGTTCAAGCTCGCCGACCGGCTGCTCTACCGGCTGCTCTCACGCGATGAGGACCCGGCGCTGCTGTTCGAATTCCAGAAGGGGGCCAGAAACGACGAGGCGTATGCGAAATGGGCCCGGGGCCTGATCCGCGAGGCGGCGACCGCCGCCCTCGCGGAGGCCGGCGAGATCGAAGCTCCCCCGGTTCGCGGGGCGGCACACCGGATCGTTTCGGAGATCTCCGAGTTCCTGCGCGGCCCTCTGGCCGAGAAGCCTTTCGTGAAGAGCGGCGGCTCGACGGTGCTCCACCCGGAGGCGAACCCGCCGACCTGGTTCGCCCTCGCCATGGTCGCCTCGATGCCGAGTCTCCAGCGTGAGCGCGCCGGATTCACCGAACGCCTGGCGCACTACCTTTCCTCGCCGCAGACGAAGAAGGCCTTTGCCATCGTGGCCGGCAAGAAGCGGGTGAAACCGACACACCTGGTGCTGGGTGACCCGGTCACCACCGATCCGAAGGGAATGCCCAGGGACATCCCGTTGGCGCTGCATTTCATCGACCTCCTCATCCGGCTCGGCGCATTCGCCGGATCTCCCAACGCCAACAAGGTGCTGGGCCGGCTGATGAAGGACGTGGATGACCGCGGGGTCTGGAATCCGAAGGGGCTTCGCACCGCGCCCAAGGCACTGCTCCGCTACACCTACCACATGTTCCCGCTCGATGTGGAATCCAAGGCCCCGGAGTGGAAGCAGGTGGACGTCACCTTTCGCCTGGCGCAGATCGCCCGGCGGCTGGGGTGCCAGCTCGAGTACATCTGACGGACGCGAGAGTTGCGCGGGGGGGGCACGGTATCCGATACTACTACCATGCCCTCTCTGGATTTGACCCGATTCGGCTTCACCCCCACTGAAAGCAAGGTGTACGAGGTCCTGCTGACCGGAGGCCCGGGCACCGGGTACGCCGTCGCCAGGAGCGCAGGCCTGGCGAGAGCCAACGCCTACGGCGCTCTTGAGGGACTCCTCGCCAAGGGCGCAGCCCGCGCCGAGGAGGTGCACCCGAAAGTGTTCCGGGCCGAGCCCCCAGCCGCGGTGCTGGCCCGGATCACTGCGGCCCAGGGCCGGGCGTTGGACGAGCTGGCAGCGTCCCTCGAGGTGTTCGGGGCGCCGGCGTCACCGAGCATCGTGGAGCTCACCAGCGTTCGGGGCCTGCTCCAGCTCCTCAACCACGAGATCGGGCGGGCCAGAGCTTCGGTCGCCCTGTTCGCTCCGGCGGACGCGTATCCCCTCCTGGCCCCCGCCCTCCGGCGCGCTGCTGGCGCCGGCCTCACGATGTCCCTGTGCGCGCCGAGCCCGGTGGATCTCCCCTTCGCGCCGGTGGACGTCGTGGCCGACACCAGGGGCTGGCCGGGTGAGCCTCTGGTCGCGATCATGGATGGCATCGGGGCGGTCATCTCCGCCAGGGAGGGGAACGGCGTGCAGGGACATTGGAGCAGCGCCCCAACCTTCGTGGCCGCAGCCCGCCTGACTCTCGAGCGACTGCGCACGGATTCATGAGCGACGCGATCGACGAGGTGATGGCGGGACTGCGTCGGGAGTACCTGCTCGAGGCTCCGGCACGGTTGGCGGAGCTCCGGAAGGATCTCCTCGCGCTTCGCGCGGGCGAGGCCGATGCCGCCCAGTCGCTCAGCGGCCGGTTCCACCGGCTGGCGGGATCAGGCGGGTCCCATGGCTACCCGGAAATCACCGAGATCGCCAAGGGCGCCGAGAACTTCCTTCGCCAGAACCCGCTTCCGGCCCCCGGAATCGCCGCCGACCATCTCAGCGAGCTGGTGGATCGCCTCGCGACGTCCTTCGACACTGCCGGACGGGAAATCGGCCTTCCGCTCGGCGCCGGCGGCGCCATGGAATTCGGGTGGCGGGCACGCGTCATCGGCGCAGATGGCCCGTTGCGCCGGGAGATCGCCGCGGGGCTCACTGGCCAGGGATTCCTCACTCGGACCGACACCGAGACCGGCGAGCCGCGCGAGCTCAAGCTCACCGAACGACCCGACCTCGTGGTCCTGATCGACGAGATGGGGCGCCCAGATCCGTTCGGCGCCGCCAGCGCCTGGTCGGGCGCGGGCCCGGTGCGGCCGCGGTCCATCGTCCTGATCGGCCAGGCGGATTCCATTGACCGGGTTCGGGCCCTGGCGTGCGGCATCGACACCATCATCGCCCCGGACCGGGTGGCGGTCGATCTCGCCGCCTACGCCAAGACGCTGGCCCGGATCGGGAGCCCGCCCCCCCGGGTGCTGCTGGTCGAGGCCGACCCGGTCCAGGCCGAGCAGATCATCAAGTGGCTGGAACAGGCCAACGCCAGGGTCACCCACTGCGAGGATGGCGACGCCGCGAGGGAGGCGCTCATTCGCGAGTCCCCCGACCTGATCCTGGCTGACACGCGGCTGCCTCGACTCGACGGACTCTCCCTGGCCAGGCTGGTGCGGCAGGACTCACGCTTCGGACTCACGCCGATCATCTTCATCACCAGTCAGGATTCCATCGCCGACCAGATCGAGGCGATCAGCGCCGGCGCGGACCACTTCCTGTCGGAGCCGGTGGACCGGGAGTTGCTCACTCATCTGGTTATCAACCGGGCGGAGCGGGGCCGGCGGCTTCGGGAGATGGTTCACCGCGACGGCCTGACCGGTCTGCTGAATCACGCCACGCTGATGGCGGAACTGGAGCACACGGTGGAGTTCGCCCGGCGTCATGGGGAGAGCTTCGCGTTCCTGATGGTCGATGTGGACCACTTCAAGCGGATCAACGACCGTTACGGCCACCTGGCCGGCGACCAGGTTCTGCTGCACATCGCCCGCGTGTTCCAGACCACGGCCCGGGCGAGCGACCTGATCGGCCGATACGGGGGCGAGGAGTTCGGCGTGGTCCTCCGGCGCACCGACTCCAGTGGCGCCGGTGTCCTGGCCCAGAAGCTCAAGGTCGCCCTGCAGAACGACCCGGCTCGGCTCCCCAGCGGCGAGACGATCGGGGTGAAAGTCTGCATCGGCATCGCGGCGTATCCTGCCGATGCGGAGTCGGCAGGAGAACTGGTCCATCTGGCGGATGCGGCGCTCTACCGCGCCAAGGGCGCGGGCCGGGACCGGGTGGAGTTCACCGGGACGATGCCGACCATGCCGACGCCGTAGCCACGGCGCCGAATGGCGGCTGTGCCCTTGCCGGGGTGAGTAATCACCCCATTTCAACGACCTTGATTCAACTGTTTGGTTGAGACCGGAGAAACCGATGCTGCGCGAGCCCGGTGCCCGGGAGCGGATCCTCAAGGCTGGCTTGCAGGAGATTGCGGCGCATGGCGCCGGCGGCGCCCGGACCGCCCGGATCGCCGCGCGGGCCGGCGTCAACAAGCAGCTGATCCACTACTACTTCCAGACCAAGTCCGGCCTGTACCAGGCCGTCCTGGGAGAGGCCGCGACGTCGGTCGCGACTCAGCTCAACGCGCTGCCGCTGGTCGGTCTGACGGCGGTCGAGCGGCTCCGGCGCCTGGTGCGCGGCCAGTTCGACTTCTTCCTGGATCACCCTGAAGAGTGCGCGCTGCTGGCCGCGGCCAGGGGGGCTGGGAACTGGGCGGACCTCGCGGTCCAGCCGGTGGCGGCCCTTCTCAGCGCGGGGCAGGCGACGGGATTCTTCCGGGATGAAATCGACCCCGAGGCCCACGCGAGGCTCGCCCTTCTGGTCACGCTCGGCTATTTCGCCCTGGACCCGGTCAGCCGCGGCTGGGGCCCTCCGAGCGAGTGGCGTGACCGGATCGCGGAGCTGATGGTGCGCGGATGCACCTGGTGAGGGCGGCGCCGAAGCACCGCCCCGACCGGTCTAGTGGTGGTAGGCCTGCAGCGGTGCGACATCCCCCGGCGACTGGTCGCCGGAGAGCAACCGGCCCTCGCGGAAGGTGGCCCCCCGGAGGGCAAGCGCCAGCACCTGGCCCAGGTTTTCGACCGGATACACCTCGATCGTCTCCCGGACCTCGGCCGGCAGATCTTCCAGGTCCGGCTCGTTCTTCAGGGGGAGGATGATCCGCGCGATGCCGGCGCGGACCGCGCCGAGCACCTTTTCCTTCACACCGCCAATGGGGAGGACATCTCCGCGGAGCGTGATCTCCCCCGTCATCGCGATGTCATGGCGCACCGGCCGCCCGGAGAGGACCGACACCAGCGCCGTCGCCATGGTGACGCCAGCCGACGGGCCGTCCTTGGGGATGGCGCCAGCCGGGACATGGATGTGCACGTCGCGTTCGCCAATGGCATCCTCGCGGATGTGCAGGCCCGCCGCGTGGGATCGGGCGTAGGTGAGCGCCGCGCGCGCCGACTCCTTCATGACGTCGCCAAGCTGCCCGGTCAGCAGCAGCTCCCCTTTGCCCCGCATCACCGAAGCCTCCACAAACATGATGTCGCCGCCCACCGGGGTGTAGTACATGCCCGTGGCCACGCCAACGCGGTCTTCCCTGGCGGCGTGCTCGGGGTGGACCTTTGGCCGACCGAGGAGCTCATCCACCAGTTCCCGCGTCACCTCGACCCGCTCCACGTCCCTGGCTGCGATCCGTCGGGCCACCTTGCGGCAGAGCTTCCCGATTTCCCGCTCCAGCTGGCGCACCCCCGCTTCGCGGGTGTAGCTGGCGATCACCTCGCTCACCGCCCCATCCGCGAGGACGATCTGGTCCTCCGTCATGCCGTGCTCCCGGCGCTGGCGGGGGATGAGGTAGTTCCGCGCGATCATGAGCTTCTCCCGCTCGGTGTAGCCGCTGAACTCGACGACTTCCATTCGGTCGAGCAGCGGCCCCGGGATGTTCTGCATGAAGTTCGCGGTACAGATGAACAGCACTTCGCTCAGGTCGAATGGCACGCCGAGATAGTGATCCACGAAACTGTCGTTCTGGGCCGGATCGAGCACTTCGAGCAGGGCGCTCGCGGGGTCGCCCTGGAAGGAGACGCCGAGCTTGTCCACCTCATCCAGCAGGAAGACCGGATTGCGGGTCCCCGCCTGCTTCATCCCCTGGAGAATCCGCCCCGGCATGGCGCCCACATAGGTCCGGCGGTGCCCCCGGATGTCCGCTTCGTCGCGCGCCCCGCCCAGCGAGATGCGGACGTACTCGCGTCCCATCGCCCGGGCGATGGACTTGGCAACCGAAGTCTTGCCGACGCCCGGCGGTCCCGCGAACAGCAGGATCGGCCCCTTGGCCGCCTTCTCGCGCCGCTCCACCTTCGGTGACGGCTGCGCGGCCGGCTCCTCCCCGCCGGCCGGCGGCGCCGCCTCGTCCGGTGGAGAGGCTGCGGCGGCCTGCGTTCCCTCACGCGCGGATCCGGCGGCGGAACCGTCGGGGGCTGGAGGGGCTTCCTCCAGTGCCGCGGCCGCCCGGCGAGCCGACTCGCGGCGTTCGCTCTCTTCCCGGAGTTGCCGCACGGCCAGGAACTCGAGCACCCGGTCCTTGACGTCGCCCAGCGCGTAGTGATCCTCGTCGAGGATGGTCTGGGCCCGGGACAGATCGAGTGACTCCTCGCTCCGCCTGTTCCACGGCAGCTCGGCCACGTTGTCGAGGAAGGTGCGGATGACCTGCGCCTCCATCGACTCGCGTCCGATCCGTTCAAGGCGGGCGAGTTCGCGGTCCACTTCCTTCCGCGCCTCGGGGGGGAGCTCGAGCGCGGCGAGCTTCTCCTGGAGTTCCTGAAGATCCCCGCGCTCGTCATCCTCACCCAGCTCGCGCCGGATCTGCTTCAACTGCTCCCGAAGGAACAGTTCGCGCTGCCGTTCGCCCAGCTCCTCCTGGACCTGCGACTTGATGTCCTCCTGAGCGTCCAGCACGGCGATCTGCCGCTGGATGTGTACCAGCACCCGGCGGAGCCGCTCCTCCACCGACAGCGTCTCCAGCAGCGCCTGCCGCTCGAGCGGGGCGACGTCGAGGTAGCCCGCCACCAGATCGGCGAATCGCCCCGGGTCCGCCACGCCGGCGAGGACCTGCTGGACGACTTCCTCGGGGAGACCCGACTTCTGCCCCAGCTCGCCGGCGCGGGCCCTCGCCTCACGGTACAACGCCACGAAGGCGGGGTCTTCGGGGCCCAGCGGCTGCATCTCTTCCGCTTCGCGTACGATGGCCTCGAGATAGCCGTTCTTGTCACCCATGTGCATGGCGATGCCGCGTGACTCGCCGTTGAGCAGCAGCTGCATGCCGGCCAGCCCGCGCTGCAGCTGCCCGATCCGCGCGATGGTCCCGATCGTGTAGAGACCCTCCGCCGAGACCTGCTCGACATTCTGGCGCTGGGAAACCGCGAAGATCCGGCGCTCCGGATCGGCGAGTGCCGCCTCGATGGCGCGGAGCGTCCCCGGGCGCCCGGCTCCGATGGGAACCGTGGTTCCGGGAAAGAGCACGACCTCCCGCAGGGGAAGAACCGGCAGCACCAGGCGCTCGCGGCGTTCGGCAGTTTCGGACATCGGCGACAACCCCCTTCATCTGACGGAATGGCAGCCCGAGAGGCTGATCGCACCCTATAGTGCAGCAGGCATGCCATTGAGGGAACTGGGATTCTGGGGCCGTGACCTCGGGCCGAGCCGTTCGGCTCAGACGGGGCCCTTCACCGCGGAGCGGTCGGAACCTCCCCCACCCTGCCGACGTAGCAGGGCGGAACGACCCTCCCTGCCATCCCGGCGCCTCTGCGGCCCCACCCGAGCCGGCCAGTTCCCGAGTTCGGCTTGTCCAGCACGCGGTTCACAAGTAAATCTATGGGGTTCCAGCGGATACCTGATGAACGACCCGACGCCAAACCTCGCCACGCAGCTCACCAAGTCACTTGGTGCCGCCTTCACACTGGAGGGGGAGATCGGTCGCGGGGGGATGGGAGTGGTGTACCGTGCCCGCGACGAACGGCTGAAGCGGCGCGTCGCCATCAAGGTTCTGCCCCCCGAACTCGCCTTTCAGAAGGACATCCGGGCGCGGTTCACGCGCGAAGCCGAAACTGCCGCGCGCCTCTCCCATCCCCACATCGTCCCGATCTACACCGTCGGCGAGGATAACAGCCTGGTGTATTTCGTGATGGGTTATGTGGACGGGGAATCGCTCGGGGGACGGCTCAAGCGGCGCGGCACCCTGCCGGTCGAGGAAGTCCGGCGGATCATGAAGGAGGTCGCCGACGCGCTGAGCGCCGCCCACGCCCTGGGCGTCATCCATCGGGACATCAAGCCTGACAATATCCTCCTCGAGGGAACCCGGGGCCGGGTCATGGTCACCGATTTCGGGATCGCCAAGGCGATGTCCTCGAGTTCCGGGGGGACACTGACCAGCGCCGGCGTGGCCATTGGCACGCCGCAATACATGAGTCCGGAGCAGGCCGCCGGCGAGCGGGAGATCGACGGGCGCAGCGACCTCTACAGTCTCGGCATCGTCACCTACCAGATGCTCACCGGGAAGGTGCCGTTCAACGCCCCGACCGTGGCCGGGGTGCTGATGAAGCAGATCACGGAGATGGCCACTCCGGTTGGCGAAGCCCGTGTTGACTGTCCGGAGGATCTCGCGCTCACGGTGACGCGCTGCCTGGAGAAGGACCCCGAGAACCGGTGGCCGTCGGCTGACGCGCTCCGGCGCGCGCTCGAGTCGCGCACCGTGACGGGGTACCGTCCGACGGGCGCGACCAGGGGGGCAGCCCGCCCGGTACCACCGCCCCGCTCCCCCGGGACGCGGGGCAGTTCCGCCCAGCCGGGAGGGGCGCTTGCCCCGAGGCCCCCGGCACAGCCGCGGCGCGCCAGCGCCCCCGAGGACTGGCGGGGTCGGCTCGACCGGCACATGGACCGCGCCGGCCGGCGGATGGACCGCGTCAGCGAGCACACGCCGCTGCCGGTGCCCGATACCGGCGAACCGATGATCGTGCAGAAGGTCCGCGCGGAGTTCACCAGATGGGCGGCGGTGTGTGGCGGCCTGTTTCTGGTGGACGTGACGACGGGGAATGGCCTCCCGAGCTGGTCGCTGGGTGTCGCCGGCGTATGGGCCGGATTCGGGCTGTTTCCCAAGTACATGAAGCTCTGGCAGGCCGGGTATACCTGGCGCGACGTCCTCAACCGCCCCCCGGCGCCCGATGCGGTGCTGGTTCCCGGCGGGAAGAACGCCCGGCCCAAGCTGATCGCCGCGCCGAAGGCGGACGAGTACGGACGGCACCTCGGGATCGTCATGCAGGCTCACACCGACCGGGGCGCCATCCTGAAGCTCCTCGACCGCATGACCCCGACCGAGCGCGCGATGCTGCCCGAAGAAGTCCCGGCTACGGTGGAGGCGCTCTACCAGCGCGCCACCGATCTGGCCCGGGCGCTCCACGCGATGGACACCTCGATGGACCTGCAGGCGGTGGACCGGATCGAGGATCGGATGCGGACGCTCGAGCGCGAACCGGAGGACGAGGAGCGCTCACGCCGGGTGAGCCTGTTGCAGCGCCAGCGCAAGACGATCGAGGACCTCCGGGGGCGGCGCGACCAGCTGGCCAGCCAGTTGGAGAGCTGCAGCCTGGCGATGCAGAACGTCCGCTTCGACCTCTTGCGGCTCAGGTCCTCGGACGCGACGGCCGCGCTGGGCGATCTTTCGACCGCGACCCGTCAGGCAAGAGCCCTCTCGAGGGATGTCGACAATGCGATTGAGGCGGCAGGCGAGGTCCGCGACGCCTTGCGGGGAGAGTAGCGCCACACGGCCCCTTGCCGCCCGCCGCTCCCCACATATCTTGGGCCCGCTTTCCCTGTCGGGCCCGTGCGTAGGTCCCAGAACTGTTTTTCTGACTGCGGGCGCTGCCGAAGCCCGCTATCCACTGTCCGCTGGAGACATCTGCCATGACGAATCCGTTTCGCACCCCATGGACCCTGCGCGCCGCCCTTCTCCTTGCCGTAACCGCCGTCACCGGCTGTGCCGAGAAGAAGCCGGCCGCACCCGCTGGTCCACCGGTTGTGGCACTGGTGCGAGCCGCCGACTGGATGGGCAGCGAGTGGAGTGAAGACGCCATCAAGTTCGGCCTGGAGGAGGCTGGCCTCGAGGAAGGACGTGATTTCACCCTCCAGCTGTCGAGCGCTCAGGGTGATATCGCCAGCCTGCCGACCCTGCTGCAGGCCGCGGTTGACGCCAAGGCCGCCGTGATCGTGGCGCTGCAGGACGCCACGCTCCAGGTCGCGGTGCAGCAGGTCAAGACCACCCCGGTCGTGTTCCACCTGCTGGCCGACCCCTTCGCCGCCGGCGCAGGAACCAGCGACTCGAGCCACCTGGCGAACTTCACCGGAGTCTACTCGCCGGGCTTCGGGGATCCGGAGCAGGATCGGCGTGTGGAACTCATCCGCCGGACCCTGCCGAAGGCGAAGAGTGTCGGCATTCTGTTCAGCTCGGACGAGCCGCTCGCGGCATCGCTCAAGGACAAGATGAAGGCGGCCGCCGAGCGCGCCGGGCTGCGCGTGGCGGAGGTGGGCGTGGCGTCGATCAACGATGCGTCGCAGGCCACCGCCTCGCTGATCGCCCTCAAGCCGGACGCCATCGAGATCTATGGCAACTCGGTGCACACCGCCTTCGAGGCGGTCATCGGCGCGGCGAAGGCGGCCAAGATTCCGGTGTTCTCCGCCTCACCCTTCGAAGTGATGAAGGGTGCGACGGCAGCGATCTATCCTGACTTCCAGGAGGGCGGGACGGTGGCCGGGGGAATGGTGGCCCGGATCCTCAAGGGGGAAAGCCCGGCGAACATTCCCTTCCATCGCGTCACGACCTCCAAGGTGGCCGTCAATACTGGCACGGGTACAACCGTACCTGCCGACATCAAGAACGAAGCCAGCAAGGTGGTCGGCGACAGCACCAACCCGTGAAGCTGGTCACCGCCCAGGACGACCGGGGGACGGTAGTTCTCGCCTCCGGTCGCCTGGATGCGGCCGGTTCGGATCATTTCGCCAAGCTGATCGAGGACCTCCTGCGCGACGGGGAGCGCACGGTCCACGTTGATCTCTCCGGCGTCACCTACCTCAGCACCCCCGGGCTCCGCGCACTGGCGCAGGCCTACCAGAACTTCTCCGCCCTGCGGGGAGAATTCCGGGTGCTTCAGCCCCCGCCCCCGATCCGGGCCCAGCTGGACCTCGCCGGGCTGAGCGATCGCGTACTGGCGGAGAGCAGAACCACGAGCAGCGGGCGGCGGATGCGTCCCTCATCCGTGGGCTTCCGCCTGGGCGAGTTCACCTTCGACGCCTGGGAGGTTCCCGGGCTTCCCACCACGCAGGGCGATTACGCAGTCACCATCCGCCCCGGGGCGACCACATTCTCCTGGCGAGCCATCGGCCATCCGGCCGGCAGCGGCCCGGAGGCGATCCCCGAGCCGGTCGTGTGGACCCCGCAGACCAGCGGGTTCGGGCTGGGGGCCATCGGCACGACTGCGGATGACGCCACCGGCCGGGTGGGTGAACTGCTCGGCCTGGCGGGCGCCGTCGCCTACCAGCCCACCGACAGCCACCGCGCAGACTGCCTCACCACCATCGGAGAGCGTCCGCCGACGGCCCTGGTCGCGTCGGGCCTCGTGGTTGAAGGGGAGTATTCGCACCTGATCCGGTTCCGCACCCAGCCAGACGTGGAGGCCACGCCCCTGGCCGAGGTGGCGGAGACCGCGCTGGACACGACGGGGAAGAACGCCGCGGTCATCGCCATCGTGGCCGAGTCGGCGGGACTGGTGGGCTGCTGCCTCAGGCAGCCTCCGGAGCCGGGCGCGGTGGTCACTTTCGACCTCGCCGCCACGCGGGAGCGGTTCTTCTTCACCCCGCACCGCGCCTTCGCCGGCCTGACCGCGATCGTCCTCGGGATCGTGGCGCGGGATCCGCCCGACACCCTCAAGCCATGGCTCCGTCCCATGCCCGGCACCAGTCTCAGCGGACACTTTCACGCGGCCGTCTTCGGCTACCGCCCGGTGCCGCAGCGGAGCGTCGGACTGGCCCCGGTCGTGAACCGCTGGTTCCAGGACCTGGACCTGCGCATGGTGCTTCACCTGATCGAGGACGACCGCGGCGAGGCGGGCGCCGGGCGGAACGCCTTTCATCGCGGCCTCTGCTGGGTGGGCGGCCTGGGGCCGGGGCCCGCAGTATGAACGTCTTCCTGAGCGCGACAACCGTCGGACTCATCCTGGCCGTGCTGGCGCTGGGCGTCGTGATTTCCTACGGCGTTCTTCGCGTGGTGGATCTCACGGTGGACGGGGCATTCACCGCCGGGGCCGCTGTCACCGGGATGTTGCTGGTCCAGGGCGCGGACGCGACGATTGCCACGCTGGCGGGCGGGCTTGCCGGAACCGTGTGCGGGCTGCTGACCGGGCTCTTTCAGACCCGGCTCCGGGTGCCGCAGCTCCTGGCGGGAATGATCACCACCACCGGTCTCTATTCCATCAACCTGCTCCTGCTGGCGGGCGGCAATCTCCCTCTGGCGGTCCCCCAGACGGTGTTCGAGGCCTTTGCCGCGCTGGCACCCGCGATCCCCGCCGAGATCACAGCGATCGCGGTGGGCGTCCTCGTCGTCGCGTCCCTGGTGGTGACCCTGCACCGCTTCTTCCGCAGCACACTCGGCCTCGCGCTCCTCGCAGTGGGCGACAACGCGGTCATGGCCGAGTCGGTGGGAGTGAACACCGGGGCGATGACGGTGCTGGGTCTTGGCCTGGCCAACGGACTGGTGGCGCTCGCCGGAGCGCTGTTCGCCCAGTACCAGGGCTTCGCCAATGTCCAGATGGGGCTGGGCATGCTGGTGGCGGGACTCGCCTCGGTGGTACTGGGGGACAGCCTCCTCCGCGCCCGCTTCATCGGCCGGCGGCTCGCCGGAGGCGTAGCCGGCGCCCTGATCATCCGCTACGCGGTGGCGGGAGCCCTCCTCGCCGGTCTCGACGCCAGCGCCCTCAAGCTGCTGACCGCCATCCTGCTGCTCGCGGTCCTGGTCCTGCCCGATCGCATGCGGCAGCTGGCCGGAGGATGGCGCCGTGACTGAGCCGATGGTCGAGCTCGAGGACATCCACCTCACCTTCGGCGCGGGCACCCGCTCCGAGGTCAGGGCGCTGGACGGGGTGTCCCTGGTGGTCAACCAGGGGGACTTCGTCGTGGTGCTCGGCACCAACGGGTCCGGCAAGTCCACCCTGCTCACGGCTATCGCGGGGGCGGCGCGGATCGCGCGGGGGCGGATCCTGCTCGGAGGACGGGACGTCACCCGATGGCCGGCCCATCGCCGAGCCGGCATGGTCGGCCGGGTGTTCCAGAACCCATATCAGGGCTCGGCGTCGGACCTCAGCATCGCCGAAAACCTCGCGCTGGCCGCCCAGCGTGGAGGCGCGCGGAACAGGCTGGCCCGAGCGCTGACCACGGCCAGAAAGGCGGCCCTTCGGGCCGGGGTCCAGCAGCTCGGACTGGGGCTGGAGCACCGGATTGACGTGCCGATGGGCGCGCTGTCGGGTGGCCAGCGGCAGGCGGTCACGCTGCTCATGGCCACGATGGGGGCGCCGAGCGTGCTGCTGCTGGATGAGCACACGGCGGCGCTCGACCCCCGGAGCGAGGAGCAGGTGCGGCAGCTGACCCTGGGCCTGGTGAGCCGGCACAAGCTCACGGCGATCATGGTCACCCACGCCATGGAACACGCCGTGAGCCTTGGCAACCGGGTCATCCTGATGCACCGCGGGCGTATCGTCGAACAGTACGAGGGGACCTTCAAGCGCCGGCTCAGGGAACAGGACCTGCACGACCGCTTCACCGAGATCCGGAACACCGAACTGCTGGACGAATCGGCCGCCGACCTCCTGCGGCGAA
>JAOUIC010000233.1 GCA_029884275.1 Gemmatimonadota bacterium
CTCCCGCTCGCCAGCATCCTGCCCCGTCTCTTCGCGATGGTGACCGAACGCCGGATCTTCGGGTTCTATCGCGAGCTGAAGCTGGTGGAGCGCGAACTCGAACTGCCCGGCGAGGCCGTTGCCCTCGACCGACTGGCGGGGGAGCTGGAGGCGCTGGATCGGCGGGCGAATCACCTCTGGGTGCCGCTCAGCTATTCACAACGCCTCTTCATCCTGAAGAGCCACGTTGCGTTGGCCCAGGAGCAGGTCGAGAAGCGCCGAAGCGCCGTGGCCCCGCCGGCGACCTAGCCTGCGGCCCGGCCGCCGGCCTTCTCCGTCATCAGCTTGAACACTCCGGCGCGATCCTCGGTGAAGTGGTACAGCTTCGCCACCTCGATCTTGACCAGGAGAAAGCTGCACGCCAGGATGGCGAGGACGGTCCCGATCAGCGGACCGACCCAGTAGATCCACCAGCCATCGAAATTCCCGGAAATGATGGCCGGGCCAAGCGTCCGGGCCGGATTGGTGCTGGTGCCGGAAATCCGGCTCTCCAGCGGCACCATGATCCCATAGAGAATCGGCATCAGGAAGGGGGTAAGCCGGCGCAACTCGCGGGTGGCGAGGAAGATGCACAGCCCGGCGACCAGGCCGAAGGTCGTGGCCACCTCTCCCAGCAGTACCGCCACCGTGGAATACCCCGGACCGGGCAGGCTCGCGCCGAAGTTCACGCTCCGGCCCATCTCTCCCCAAAGGAGCAGCGGCGCGGAGCCCAGCGCCGCGCCTCCCAGCTGGGCGACGACATAACCGAATGCGATCCGGGGCCTGAGCTTTCCCGCCAGCAGGAACCCGAGGGTGACGGCCGGGTTGATGTGGGCCCCGCTGATCCTGCCCACCGGCGACAGCGTGATCGCCGCGCCGATCGAGCCGAACAGGAACCCGGTCATCACCATCCGCAGCGTCGCGTTGGGAACCAGCCGGGTGACTGGGCTCCCGGCGCCGAAGCACAGGATCACCACGGACAGGCCGGCGAGCAGCAGCACGCCGGTGCCGATCAGCTCGGAAAAGAAGACCTGGAGCGGGAGTATGGCCTTTGGAACGTCTGGGCGAGTTGTCGATTCCGTCACGCGGCGAACTCCACGACGACCTTGATGTCCTGTTCCCGGCGCTCCAGTGCCCGGGCGAAATCCGCCGGTGTCTCGCGCCGGGTGATCAAATTCCCCAGCCAGGTCCGGTCCGCCCGGGCCAGCGCCTCGGCGGCCTTGTACCAGTGCCGCTTGTTGGCGTTCACGCTCCCCAGCACGACGTTGTTCCGCAGCACCATGTCGGCCGCGACGTCGGCCGTGGTGAGCCCCGTGGTGCGGCCGCCGCTGCCCACCCCGGTGAGGCAGACGACTCCGCCGGCGCCGATCACCCGGATGGAGTCGGCGATGACCTGGCCGACTCCGGTGCATTCGATGATGACGTCGGGCTCGATCCCGACATCCGCCACCGTGCCGGAGTGAAAGGTCGCGCCGAGCGCGCGGACCAGCCCAGGCTTGGGCCCGGACTCTGTTCGGTCCAGCACGTGGACCTCCAGCCCCCGCTGCTTGCCCACGAGGGCCGCGAGGAGGCCGATCGGCCCCGCGCCCGTCACCAGCGCAACGTGGGGTTCCCAGAAGGCCCGCTGGCCGACCCGCGCCACCTGCTCCCACGCCTTGGTGACCACCGTGGTGGGCTCCAGCAGCACGCCGAGGAGCCCCAGGGAAGGGTCGATCCGCATGACGTACTCCGGCTCGATCCGCCAGCGCTCCGACATGAACCCATCGATCTGCTTGATCCCGCGTTCGGTGTACTGACCGTTGCGGCACATGTCCCACTCGCCCACCGCGCAGTTGGGGCAGGGGACTGGGTCGGGGCGCCGGACGATCCCCGCCACCAGGTCTCCCGTCTTCAGCATGCCGCTCGATCCGGGATCGAGCACGCGGCCCAGCGACTCGTGACCCAGCACCAGCCGGGTCTTCCCTGGTGGCGCCCAGCCATACTTGCCCTCCACCATCTCCACGTCGGTCCCGCAGACGCCGACCGCGATGGCCTCGACCAGCACGGACCCGTCGCTCACCGGCGGCTCGGGGACTTCTTCCAGCCGCGCGCTGTCCGAGCGCTTCGGCTCGATGGTGATCGCTTTCACGCGTGAGGTTCCGTCGTGGCGGGTGAAGGGCGCAGGCCCGCGAGGGCCAACCAGCACTCAAGGCCAGTCGACCCTCGGCAAGCGAGCGGTGGTATCGTGGTCGGCATTGCTTACGAAACGCGCGCCTCGAACAGGTGGCATTGCCACGGTCCAAGGTCGACATACAGGCCGCCGTCCCGCATCTCGTCCCCGCCGCGCTCGTAGCTGTCGCCGCTCAGGGCATCGGTGAGGCGCCACTGCTTCCCGCGCAGTTCGTCCCACGGCACATGGACGCGCGCCTGGGCGGCCTGTGGCCCGAAGTTGACGACGACGAGGTACCGCTGGTCCTCGCGAGCCCAGCACCACGACAGGATGTTCTGGCAACTCTGGTTATCCGGCCAGCCGCTCCGTTCGCACAGGCGCCAGTCGCCATGCCGGAACACTTCGCGGTTGGTTGCCTGGAGCAGGCGCTTGTAGAACGACGCGAGGTCCTGATCCGGCGGCTCGGCCGGGGAGCGGCCCAGGAATACGGGCAACCTCACCTTCCGGCCCTCGAATTGCCCCTCATAGAGAAGCTTCGCTCCCGGAAGAGTGAGGATCGCCACGGCGGCTGCACGGCCCTTGGCGTCGGGGAATGCGTGGGCGGCCCGGGGTTCGTCATGGTTCTCGATGAAGCGGACCATCTTGTCCTGGTAGGAACGATCGGCCAGGACGTGCTGGTGGACGCTCTCAGCGGTGTCCTTCTCCATCCGGTCGTAGAGCTTCTTGTCGTAGCAGTAGTCGAAGCCCTGCTGCTGCAGCTCCCACTCGAGGTCCCAGTACGCTTCGGCGATGAACCTGAACTCCCGATGCTTCGCCTTGATCGCCGGAATCACCGCCTTCCAGTAATCGTCGGCCGGCCTGGCTCCGGCGCGAGCGCCCCAGGTGCGCTCGAAGATCGCGTTCAGCATGAGCATTGACATGTCGCACCGGACGCCGTCGCACTGCCCGGCGATCTCCGAGAGCGTCCCGATCACCGCCTGCCGAAGCCCAGGCGCAAAGGCGTTGAGCTGAACCACATCGGGCCATGCCGGAAAGAAGGGATCCCGGCCCAGTGCCAGCACCTTGCCACCAACCGCGATGAATGAGGCGGGGTCGCGGCGCAGGTCCTCGTCGTTGCCCTGAACGAAGTATTCGGGATGCGCCGACACCCAGGGATGGTCCGGGGCGACATGGTTCGGCACGAAATCGAGGATCAGGCGAATGCCACGCTTGGCGAGAGCCGCTCGGGCCGCGGCCAATCCTTTCGGACCGCCGAGGTGTTCGTCCACGACGTAGCGGCGGATGCAGTAGGGCGAGCCGACGTTGTCGGCTGCTGCAAAGTCGGGGAGGGCCCGCCGGAAATCGTCGAGGAGCCCCTGGTTCCGCATGGAGATCTCGATCCCGGCTGCGCTCCGCTCCCAGACGCCCATAAACCAGACGGCGTCGAAGCCATGGGCGCCCAGGGCATCCCACTCCTGCTTCGGAACCGTGGCGAGGTCCACGGGCTTTCGGTATTTCCGGCTCAGATCTCCGAGCCACACCCATGTGTTGATTTCAAAGATCACGGGGTAGTTCGGCCATGTACTCATGTCGCGCTCTCCTTGACGCGCAGCCGCCCCGCTTCGCACGTCGTCAGGTTGCTGGGCCGTGCGACGGGGGCGCGGCTTGGCGCCAACCCGGCCAGCACGCCCCTTGGCCACGTTGGTGCTGCGTCGTGTTGTCATGTCCGTGTCCTCAGGTAACGGGCTCCCCCACCCGGCGCTTGGCTCGTGGGGCCGCATCGTTCGCCCCGATGGAGGGGGGATTGCTCTGGGCGTACGCGGCCTTCCGGCCCCCCGCCAGCGCGCTCTCGGCATCCAGGACGCCGTACAGCTGAATGAGCTTGGCCACCAGCCCGGTCCAGCCGGTCTGGTGGCTGGCGCCGAGGCCGGCACCGTTGTCCGCGTGGAAGTACTCGTAGAACAGGATGTAGTCGCGCCAGTTGGGATCGTGCTGGAACTTCTCG
>JAOUIC010000234.1 GCA_029884275.1 Gemmatimonadota bacterium
GCAGGCCATCCCACGACGCGAGAATGCCGAGACGGAAGAGCGCCTGGGCGTTGCGGGGGTCATCCTCCAGTGCCTTCTGATAGGCAAGGCGCGCTCTGTAGTACTCCCCTGCCGCCCAGGCCGAGTCGCCGGTGGCGGCCTGGGCGTGGAGGCGGGTTGCCAGCAGGGACACCAGCGCAACCCCGACCCACACGCTTGAGCGGAGACTCACTGCTCGTTCTCCCAGCGGGTCCAGAGGGCGCGCAGTGAGTCGTACGCCGGCTTCAGCCGGGTGTGGTAACGGGGGGTGGTCCAAGTGGACCAGTGCCAGCTCGGGAACTGGGAACGGGACCAGTGGCCGTCCCGTGTTTCGGGAAGGGTGGCGACCGGCGCCGCGTGGTCCCCGGCGGACACGACGATACCCACCCGGAATCCGTCGGACGGGGCGGTGCCGACCTGCGGTCCCGGTGATTCTTCATACAGCACCGTCGCGGTCGAGGGATCGCTCACGTTGAGCAGGTTCCACGCGAGGCGGATCTGGAGCAGGCCGCTCGCGCGATCCCAGTACCAGTCGGTCAAGGTCGATTGGGCGGCGGTGCCGTAACGGAGCCGGCCGCGGTTGACTCCCTGGGCCGGGATGAGACGTCCGTCGCGGGTGTACTTGCTCCGATTCGTGACCATGAACAGCGAGTCGAACCTGCCATCGGTCCGAGTCAGCGTCGTCACCGGCCGCCTGGCGAAGTGGCCGAACTCGTCCCCGCCGCGGATGACCTCGGCGCCGAAGTAGGGGTTGTAGTCAGGCGTGATGCGCAGTTCGGCATCCGCGGTGTCCCGGAAGAGCGCCACGAACTCGAAGCCGATGTCGCCGGTCAGCGAGCCATTCGGCAGGGTGCGCTGGCCGAGGTCGCCGCGATAGGTGTCGAGCGCGACGACGACATCGCGGTCGGCCCAGGGAAAGTCCTTGCCGGCCAGCGCCGCGAATTCAATACCCAGGTAGACGTACGCCGCGTCATGGCCGAGTCTGAGTGCGCGCGGGGCCCCCGCAACGGGGTGCTCGGCGGTCATGAGCGGCGCGAGTCCCATCCAGCCTGAAGGATCCCCGCCGGGGAGCGGGGTCGTCGCCGCGTCGCCCGCGGTCATGGCCAGCAGTCCGTAATGTTGCTCGGCATCCATCATGTTGTGCCACTGACGGTTGTTCTCGCGCGGCAGCTCGAAGTCCACCACCGCCCAGTTCGGCTTGAACCACTCGTCCATCAGAGCGAAGAGTATGCCACCGGCGGCTCCGCTCTCCCGGATTTCCCGGGTGAGCCGGGCGTCGATCCGGGCCATGTCGGTTTCGTCCAGCCCGCCGTGGTTCCATCCCTGGGGGTGGAGGTGGGCCACCCCTCGGGCGGACGGGACCCCGTATTCGGAGATGAGCAGCGGCATCCCGGCGTGATGCCGCTTGAGCGCCGCCAGGTAGCCGAAGTAGCTCGAGGGTCCCTCGCTCGAGCGGGCGGCGAGGAGCGCGGGCTCATGCAGCAAGAAGTCGGGATAATGCGGGTAGACGTGGTAACTCGCGAACCATCCCGCCGGGTTGGCCGGGGTCGCACGGACCAGCATGGCGTCCACCGTGATGGCGTCGTTCTCGAACTCGCCGGGCGTCGGGGCCGTGGACTGACCCGCCTTCCGCCGCCACGCCCGCTCCTCCTCACCGGTGGCTTCGGTCGAATGGGTCAGCGGGTCGAGGGTCGGCCAGTTGGTGTAGGCGACCGGCCGTATGGTGTTGTAGGTGTCGACCTCATGGGCGATGAGGTAGTCGCACTGTTCGGCGAGCCAGGCGTCCATCGCGGGGACGGTGCCGCGCGTCGCGAGGAATCGGCCACGGAACCGGCGCGGCTTGCCGTGCCGTTCGTCGAAATCCCTGACCGCGAATGGTTCCCACTCCCGGCCGATGATGTACCCCAGCGTCCAGGGCGAGACGTCGGCGTCGTAGCGCCCGCCGGCGTGGCCAGGCAGGACGGGAATGGAGGCATGGCCGTGCAGCAGGTCCACCACCCGCCTCAATTCCTGTCGGAAGCCGGCCTTCCAGGTAGGCTCGTCGAAATCGTGACCCTCGGGCAACTCACCCCACGCCCCATGCAGCAGGTAGAGCGGCCGCGCGGGGTGCGCCAGGTTCCAGCCGCGCAGCGCGCGGTAGAATGCCGGCGGCAGGATGGTATACGCCCGGAGGGTGTTGGTGCGCATCGTCGCGAGGGTGTCGAGCCAGCCGGCGTAGGTCAGCGAATCGAGCGGGAACTCGGAGGGGAACTTCCCCGGCAGCGCGACACCCAGGTTGACCCCGTTGAGGTACAACCGGCGCCAGCCGCCCGCGGCCGGCACCTCGAAGAAGTCTCCCCCGACCCTGGCATCCACCCTGAGCGCGGGCTGGCGGACCGGGTCGCCAAGACGAATGCGGTCCCAGTCAGGGTCGATCGCGGCCAGGATGGAGCGGCTCGTCTCGTTGGCCGGGTGGAGGGCCACGGCGCGCCGACCCGCCTCGCGGGCGCCGACGCGGTCCCCGTGGCGCCAGCGCGCGAGGGTCAGGCCGTCCCAGCCATCGCCGTTGGCGGAGTCCACTGCGATCACGACGGCGAACAGCGACTCCGCCTCAGCGAACCGCTCCTGGCGGATCCGCGCGAAGCCGAGCCCGACCTTGGCGTCGAGGTGACCGGCGCAGAGCTGATCGGCCCGCGCGAACCGCTCGGCGGCGATGTCAATCGAATCGGCCCGATAGGCAGACCAGCCGATGGTAACCAGCGCCCCGGCCTCGGGTGGGCAGGGGTCGGGGCGGGAGAGGGGAACTGCGCCCGCGGCGAGGGCCGCTGCGACGCAGCCGAGGAACAGGGTGTGTAGATTGGTCATCGTGTCGACCCGACAAAAGTAGTACCGTCCCTGGAAAGTTGAGCCGCTCAGGGCGCACCGGCTGCCGCCCGCCCGAGGCGGTGATCGCGGAGCCGGTCGAGGGTCCGACGGCGCGCCGGACGTCCGCCACCTTCCCGTACACGGGATATGGGATCATGCAGGAGATTCGATGTTCGCCGAAGGGTCGAGCGCGACACTGGAGGGCCCCGACCGGCCCGCGATCACACACCGGCGATCCGTCGCGGTACCAGAGAGGCGACATGAGCAACTTCGAAGAGCAGAGCACCCGGGAACTCGGCCGCCGCCTCATCGACGCGTTCGGCCACGGCTGGTCGCGCGGCAAGGTGGAGATGATCATGGACGTCTTCTCCGCCGAGCCGGTGCTCCTGGAAGGCCCGTTCTCGGAGCCCATCCGCGGCAAGGACGCGGTGCGGAGCTACTGGGCCGACGTGCCGCTCAACCAGGCCGAGATCACCTTCACGTCGGGCGAGATCTTCGCCGCGGGCCCCTGGTTCTCCACCGAGTTCAAGTGCGCCTTCCGCCGCCGCCGCACCGGCGAACGGGTGGAGACCCGCGGGGCGATCTTCTGCGAGACCGAGGGCGGGCGCATCAGCGAGATGCGCATGTACTGGCATCGCGTACCGGCATGATCTGGGCCGTGGCGCTGGGCAGCGCGTTTGGCGGCGTCGCCCGCTACCTGCTGGGCGGGCTGGTGCAGCAGGCCAGCCGCGGCAGCTTTCCCGTGGGCACGCTGGTCATCAACGTGTCAGGCTCCTTTCTCCTCGGCCTGTTCTACCGCTACGCTGCCGACTCGGCCGCCATCACGCCCGAAGTCCGCGCCTTCCTCACCATCGGATTCTGCGGCGGCTACACCACCTTCTCCACTTTCAGCTACGAGACGGTCCGGCTCATCGAGGACGGGGAAGGCGGGCGGGCCCTGCTGTACGCGGGGCTGAGCCTGCTGCTCTCCATCGGCGGGATGCTCCTCGGTCTGGCCGCGGGCCGGGAGCTGCTCGTGCTGAGACGGAGTTGAGGAGGGAGCGCGCCATGCATGGAATGGCCGGCGAGAAGATCCTCATGCGGATCCACATCGGTGAGCGAGACCGGTACCAGGGCACTCCGCTCTACGAGGCCATCGTCAAGCTCCTCCGCGAGCGTCACTTCGCCGGCGCGACCGTGACGCGCGCCATCATGGGCTTCGGGGCCACCGCCCGGCTGCACACCGACAAGGTGCTGCGACTCTCGGTGGACCTGCCCATCGTGGTCGAGTGCGTCGACAGCGAGGACA
>JAOUIC010000235.1 GCA_029884275.1 Gemmatimonadota bacterium
GCTCAGTCCTCCACCCGCAGGTGGAGGGCGCGCAGGTCGGCGGCATTGACAGGGGTCGGTGCGCCCTCGAAGAGGGCCCGGGCAGCGGTGGTCTTGGGAAAGGCGATCACGTCCCGAAGGCTGGTGGCTCCCGCGAGGAGCATCGTGATCCGGTCAAAGCCGAGCGCGAACCCTCCGTGCGGAGGGGCGCCGGCAGCCAGGCCGTCGAGCAGAAAGCCAAAGCGCCGCCGGATCTCGTCTGGCGCGATACCGAGCAGACGGAAGATGGTCCGCTGCACGGCGGGGTCGGTGATCCGGATCGAGCCGCTGCCGAGTTCGTTGCCGTTGTAGACCGCATCGTAGTGGAGCGCCCGGCACCGGCCCGGATCCCGCTCGAGGAACTCCACGTCCTCGGGGTGCGGCGCGGTGAACGGATGGTGGGCGGGGACGAACTGCCCCGACTCGGCATCATGTTCGAAGAGCGGGAAGTCCACGACCCAGCAGAAGGCGTGTGGGGTGGACGGTTGCACGCCGGGGCGGCGAACCAGGTCGCTTCGCACCGCGTGAAGAGCAGGACTGGTGACCCCATCGGCACCAGCTACCGCCAGGAGCATGTCGCCCGCTGATCCCCCAAGCGCCGCCAGGCCCTCGAGGCCGAAGGCCTTGGTCCCCTGCCCTTCCCAGGCCGACTCGCTGCGCCGGGCCCAGATGAGGCCGCCCGCGCCTGCTCCCTTGGCCGCTGCGGTGAGATGGTCGAGGTCCTTCCGCGACAATCCCGCCATCCCGGGAGCGAGGATGCCGCGGACCCGCTGGCCCGCCGCCAGTGCCGACCGAAGGAACTCCGCGGCATCCGGCCTGACAAACGGGGAAAGATCGCGAATCTCGAAGCCAAACCGGAGATCGGGCTTGTCGATCCCGAAGCGCTCGGTCGCCTCGCGCCATGTCAGACGGGGGAAAGGAGCCACGATCGGCTCTCCCGCTTCGTCCCAGAGCGCCACCAGCACCTGCTCCACGACGCGATAGACATCCTCCGCTCCGACGAACGAGGCCTCGATGTCGATCTGGGTGAACTCGGGCTGGCGATCGGCCCGCAGGTCCTCGTCCCGGAAGCAGCGGGCGATCTGGAAGTAGCGGTCGTACCCCGCCACCATCAGCAGCTGCTTGTAGATCTGGGGCGACTGCGGCAGCGCGTAGAACTCGCCCGGGTGAACCCGGCTGGGCACGAGGTAGTCGCGGGCGCCCTCGGGAGTCGGCTTGGTGAGAATCGGCGTCTCGATCTCGAGAAAGTCGAGGTCGGCGAGGGTGCGGCGGCTGCGCTGGAGCAGCCGGTGGCGCAGCATGATGTTCCGCTGCAGCTCCGGGCGGCGGAGATCCAAGATCCGGTTCTTGAGGCGCAGTTCCTCGGCAGGGAGTTCCTCTCCCTCCTTCCGCGAGACCGGGATGGCGGGCACCTCGGCGGGACCGACCACCCGGATGGCTGACACCCGCACTTCGACATCCCGGGAGGACATGGTGGCGTCACGGGCCGCCTCCGGCCGCAGCTCCACCGTCCCCTCGACCAGCACGACGGTCTCCTGGCCCACCGATCCGGCGACCGCGAGTGCCTCACGGGGAGTCCACTTGGGATCGAAGGAGAGCTGGACCAGCCCGTCACGGTCTCTCAGGTCGATGAACACCACCCCGCCGAGATCGCGAACCCGGTGGATCCACCCGCCGAGACGCACGGTGGCGCCGACGTGCTCGGTGCGGAGGCTGCCGGCCCGGTGGCTCCTCATCAGGGTCTCGGCGCTCATCGTTCCTCCGCTTCCCGCAGCGTCTGGCGGAACGCCTCCGCGGTCGGCGCCTCGACGAGGGCCTGCCGCAGCGACTCTCGCCGCACCACTCCGGCAATCTGCGACAGGGCCTTCACGTGGTCGCCCGCCGCGCTCTCCGGGCCCATGAGCAGGAAAAGCAGGTGAACAGGGGCGGCATCGAGCGAACCGTACTCGATCCCCTGGGGCGCGCTGCCGCAGACCAGGTAGAGCCGGTCGAGCAGGGGGGACTTGGCGTGGGGAATGGCGATCCCATGCCCGATGCCGGTGGAGAGTTTCCGCTCGCGCACCAGCACCGCGGCATGCAGCGCCTCGGCATCGGCGCCGACCTGACTGGCGAGCAGCTGGGTCAATTCACGCAGCACCCCCGCCTTTTCGGTCGAGGCGAGCGGCACGCGGACCCCGTCAGGGGTGAGAAGATCGGTGAGGATCAATCGAGATTCGTAACCGAAGGTGTGCTGATAACCTAACCCTCCCACGAGAGGGTAGCAACCGAGACGCGCGGTTATCTTGTTGCCATGGTTGCCGTTCCACCACCCTCCTCGCTGCTGGATATCACCCCAGCCGCCGCAGCGCAGGCGCTCACCGACTGGGCCGCGGCGGAGGGATTGCCCGCGTACCGGGTCGGCCAGATTGCGGCCCGGCTCTGGCAACGGCCCGCGGGCTCGTGGGACGAGGCGACAGACCTCCCGCGTCCGCTCCGGGAGCGGCTGGCCACCCGGTGGCCGATCCCTCGTCTGACCCTCGCCACCCGACAGGTGTCCCAGGACGGCACCCGCAAGTACCTGTGGCGACTCGCCGACGGCGAGTCGATCGAGTCGGTCCTCATCCCCTCCGGAATCCGACGCACCCTCTGCATCTCGTCGCAGGCGGGCTGCGCGCTCGGATGCGTCTTCTGCGCCACCGGAATGATGGGATTCCGCCGCAACCTGACCCCGTTCGAGATTGCCGGCCAGGTCCGCGAGCTGATGCTGGAAGATCCGGCCGAGAAGCCGACCAACATCGTGTTCATGGGCATGGGCGAGCCGCTGCTCAACTGGGAAGCAGTCGATGTCGCGCTCACGATCCTCAACAGCCCGGAGGGCCTTGGCATCGGAGCGAGGCACATCACGGTCTCGACTGTCGGCATCATCCCGGGGATGGTGAAGCTGGCCGCGCGACCCGAACAGTTCCGGCTGGCGATCTCACTGCACGCCGCGAACCCCTCCCGGCGCCTGCCGCTCATGCCGATCGAGAAGAAGTACGGGCTTTCCGAAGTGCTGGACGCGGCCGCCGCGTTCAGGAAGCGGATCACCTTCGAATACGTGCTCATCGAGGGGAAGAACGATTCCGAGCGGGATGCTTCGGACCTCGCAGCCCTTGCTCGGCGGATGGGAGCGATGGTCAATCTGCTCCCGCTCCATCCCGGGGGGGCTCCCGATCTCACGCCGACGTCTCCGCCGAGGATTCGGGAGTTCGCCGAACAGCTGAAAGTGCGCGGGGTCGAGGCGGTGGTGCGGCGGAGCCGGGGACTGGATATCAGCGCGGCCTGTGGGCAGCTGAAGGTCGAAGTCGAAGGCCGGCGACGGCAGCAGCCAGCGCATCAGTAGCAGGGGAAAACGAAAGGGGCCCCGATCGTCTCGGGGCCCCTTTCGTTCGTCTGGAGCGGCTTACGCGTCCGCCTGCTTGCGCCGGCGCCGGACCAGACCAGCTCCACCCATCCCGGCGAGGCCGGTGGCAAGGAGCGACATCGTGACGGGCTCGGGAGTGACCGTCGTGCCACAGGCCTGAACAGCCGGGTCATTCGGGTCCGGCGAATTGGCCGAGCCGTCGGCCTGGATCACCAGCTTGGTGGAGCAGCCATTGGGGCCGCCCTGACCGTGGATGGCGAAGCCGAGAGTGTTGAAATCCGGCGCCGAACCCTGCCAGTTGGTGATGGTGAAGGTGAAGGTATACTTGTTCCCGGAGGCGATGCCACCGTTGATGCCGTTGGTCGGATCCATCCCTCGCACGTCCTTCTGAATTCCCGCACCGCTCAATCCGCTGTTGCCAGGCTGCCAGCCGGAAAGTGAGTTGCCCTGGCTAAGGACCGTGGAGTTCGGGCCGTAGGCGGTCCCGGCTGGCACGTTCCACAGGCCGACCTGGGTGAACACGGTGTTGGCGAACGTCCCGTTCTGGCCCGAGAGGTTGGTCACCTGCATCGTCACGGTGACGTTCCCGCTCCCGTCCCAGACCGCGCTGACCGCCACCGATGCGCAGGTCGAGAATGCGTTGCCGCCACAGATCGTGGTGTTGTTCCAGCCGAACCCGCTCGACGAGCCGGCCGCAGCATAGGGCGACGGAGTTGTATTGGTCGACCCCCCGCCGGAATTCCCG
>JAOUIC010000236.1 GCA_029884275.1 Gemmatimonadota bacterium
GTGACATGGCGCGCGCCATGAGCCACCGGAGCCGGGGATGACCAGCTGGCGGCAGGTGCTGCCGTTGGCGGTTGCCCTGGCGGCCGCGGCCCCGGCCTCGCTGGAGGCCCGAGCCCCGGTCTCCATCACCATCGTCACGCCCCGGGGGACCGCCCGAGTCCCGGTGACGAGGGACCGGCACGCCGGCCTTCTGGTTCCTGGCGGGCCCCTGATAAGGGCTCTCGCCGGCACGATCAGGCCGGGCAGTCCGTGGGTCGAAGTGGTCGTCTCCCGCCAGTCGTTCCGCTTTCTCATCGGGGCGCCGGTCTTCGCCCTGAATGACCGACTCGAACCGCTCGCCGGCTGGGCCACCTTCGTCGGTGACTCGCTCTACCTCCCGCTCCAGTTCGTTACCGAAGTCCTGCCGCGGGTCGTTGCCGAGCGCTTCGCCTGGAACCCGGGCCAGGGGAGTCTGGTGGAGGGCCCCCCAGCTGCCCGCCGCCAGCCCGTCGACACGGTTGAGCGACTGCCGAACGGGCTGCTGCCCGGCCATGTGGTCACCGTGGATGCCGGCCATGGCGGCGTCGATCCGGGGAACCTCGGGATCTACTTCCCCCGCGGGGTCAACGAGAAGCACGTCACCTTGCAGATGGCCACGCTGGTCCAAGCCGAGCTCAAGCGGCAGGGGGTCCGGGTGGTCATGACGCGCACCCGGGACACGCTCATCAACCTCGCTGACCGGGCGGGGTACTGCGCCCAGGACTGCAGCCTCTTCGTGAGCCTGCATGTGGACGCGCTCGACGCGCGGGCCCGCAAGCGCTACGGCGAGGTACGGGGGTTCCATACCATCATCATCGGCGAGGAGAATTCCGAGGACGCCGACCGGGTGGCGGCAATGGAAAACGATGCGCTGCGCTACGAGGTGCCGCGCGAGAATGAATCCGCCGACGGGCTCGACTTCATTCTCCGGAATCTCCAGCGAAACGAGTACCTCCGCGAGTCGGCGCGGGCGGCGGAGCTGGTACAGGCTTCCATCGATCGCGTGCACACCGGTGAGAACCGCGGGGTCCGGCAGTCCAACATCCTCGCTGTCTTGAACACCGCCCGGCGGCCGGCGATCCTCGTCGAGATGGGGTACAGCAGCAACCGCGAGGACGCGCGGCTGCTGCTCAACCGCAATTCCCAGAAAGCCATCGCCGCCGCGATCGCGGAGGCCGTGGTGTCATACCTGCGGGAATACGAACGGCGCGGGGGATCTCCCACCGCGAAGGCGATCCGGTGAGGCCGCTCGCGCTCGCCGCTCTCCTCGTCCTCTCCGCGGGCGGCTGCGCCTACTACAACGGGATGTACAACGCCAAGCGCCTTGCCGGCCAGGCGGAGAAGGCGGAGCGGCAGGGGCGGAGGTTCGAGGCCTCGAGCCTCTGGGGCCAGGTCGGCGTCAAGGCCGAGTCGGTTCTCGTGCGCCACCCCGACAGCCGCTGGGCCGAAGAGGCGCGGCTGCTGCAGGGCACCTCCTTTGTGAAGCTGCGGGATTGCCAGCGGGCCCTCGAGCCGCTGGAGTCCGTGATGACCGCCGGCCGGAATCCGGAGTTCGTCGAGCGCGCGGCGATGCTGGTCGGCAGTTGCCGGCTCGGCATGGGGGATCCGCTGGGGGCGAGCAGCGCGTATGCACGCCTCCTGACCAGCCGCAACGCCCAGCGCCGTGACATCGCCCTGTGGGCCCATGGTCGCTCGGTCCGCCTCGCCGGCGACCTCGAGACGGCCACGCTGGAGCTCTCCGCTTCGCGGGATCCACGGGCCCGGGGCGAACTCGCCGCCGCGCTCGCGGCGCTCGGAAGGGTGGCGGAGGCGCTGGCGATCGCCGACTCGCTCATCGAGCCCCCCGACTCGACCGCACCCTGGGACGAGATCGCTGCCGCCGTTGGCGGCCATGATCTCGATGCCGCCTCGCTGCTCACGACGCGGGTCGCGGCGAGCGGAGGCATGCCGGTCGAGCTGCGCGCCCGGCTCCTGGCGGCGGATGCCCTCCGCCTTGCCCCTTTGGACTCCGCCGCGGCGGAGCGGCGCCTGTTCGAGGCGGAAAGCCTGGCCACGGGCTCGTTGGCGTATGGTGAAGTCGTCCTGACCAGGGTGCGCGCGCAACTCCGGCGCGAGACGGAGATCGACCGGCTTCGCGAGCAGGCCGTGGCGCTCACCGACTACTCCGAGGGCAGTGGTGCCCTCGGGGCCGTGATGCTCAGGCTTGCCGGGGCGATCAGGCGGTCGGTCGATCTCGCCGACAGCGTGGCCCCCGGGCAGCCGCTCGGTGACATGAGGCTCTTCCTCGCGGCCGAGATCGCGCGCGACTCGGCAGGGCTCATCGCTTTCGCCGAGCAGCTGTTCTCGCGCGTTCCTCGCGAATGGCCCGAGTCACCCTACGGGGCGAAGGCCGTCATGGCCCTCATCGGCCTTGCCCCCGAAGCCGGGGACAGCCTCACGCAGGTCCTCTCCGATCGCTTCCCCGCGAATCCCTATGTGCTGGTGGCCAGCGGAGGGGACGGACAAGAGATTCTCGCGCTCGAAGACTCGCTGCGGCAGTTCGGCATTGCCCTCTCCCGGCCGTCCCGGCAGAACCAGCCGGTCCGCCCCGGTCAGCGTCCCAGGCCGCAGCCGACCCGTCCCCCCGACGAGCTCGAATGACGCAGTCGCTCGTCCGGACGGTGCTGGGGGCAGAGTTCCAGAATCCGGTGCTCCTCGCTGCCGGCACGGCCGGATTCGGGCGTGAAGTCGCCGGGGTCATCGACCTGGACCGGCTCGGCGGCATCGTGACGAAGGCGGTCTCCCGGGAGCCCCGCCCCGGCAACCGCGCTCCCCGGGTGGCGGAATTCGCCGCCGGCATGATGAATTCCGTGGGGCTGGCCAACCCGGGGCTGGATCGTGCCCGCGACGAGGCGCTGCCCTGGCTGGTGGCAAACCTCCGCGCTGCCCGTGTCCTCGTGAACGTCGTCGGATTCGTCGAGCAGGATTTCGCCGAAGTCGTCGCCGGCCTCGACGACTGCGCCGGCATCACTGCATTCGAGCTCAACCTCTCCTGTCCCAACACCCATGCCGGGGGGGTCGAGTTCGGGGCCGCTCCGCGGACGGTGGCCGGGGTGGTGGAACTCTGCCGCGCCCGGACGCGGAAGCCGCTCCTCGCCAAGCTGTCGCCCGCGCTGCCGGACATCGCCGCCATCGCCGTGGCGGCGCGGGATGCCGGGGCCCAGGGTGTCACCGTGGTGAACACGATGCCGGGGTACCTCTCCGACGGCAGGGGGCAGGCAAGGCTCGGGAACGGCAATGGCGGGATCAGCGGCCCGGCGCTGTTGCCGGTCGGTGTCCTCGCCGTCCGCCGGATCATGGAGCGGACCGGGGGCATGACGGTGATCGGGGTGGGTGGAATCCGCTCTGGCGACGATGCCCGGCAGTACCTCAGGGCGGGTGCCGCGCTGGTCGCCATAGGCACCGCGGCGCTGGCCGATCCGCGCCTTCCCGAGCGGGTCGTGGCCGACCTGCAGCGGCACGATGGCTGAGGTGATCATCGCCCTCGACCTTTCCGGCGCCGACGCCAGGCGCCTGCTCGATCGCGTCCCGGAGGCCCGCTGGGTCAAGGTCGGATCGGTGCTGTTCACCCGCGAGGGGCCTGGCCTCGCGCGGGACCTCGTCTCCCGGGGTCTCTCGGTCTTTCTCGACCTCAAGTGGCACGACATTCCGAACACCGTGGCCGGCTCGGTGGAAGCGGCCCTGGGACTCGGCGTCGCGATGGCGACCGTGCACACACTCGGGGGGAGCGACATGCTCAAGGCGGCGGCGGCCGCGGCCGGGCCCCGCCTCGCGCTGGTTGGCGTCACGGTGCTGACTTCCCACAGCCGGGAGGGCTACGGCGCGGCGGTGGGGCGGGAGCAGCTGGTGGTGCTGGACGAGGTGGGGCGGCTGGCTGACTCCGCCCGCGCCGCTGGCCTCCGGGGGGTTGTCTGCTCGCCGCTCGAGGTGCAGACGGTCCGGGGCCGGCTTCCCCGGGAGGCCTGGGTGGTGGTGCCCGGGATTCGCCGCTCCGGGGACCCCGCCGGGGATCAGGTCAGGACCGCCACCCCGGCCGAGGCGGCGGCGGCAGGCGCCACCCATCTGGTGGTCGGCCGGC
>JAOUIC010000237.1 GCA_029884275.1 Gemmatimonadota bacterium
CTGAACACCAGGTGGGCACGGCGTGCCAGCGCCGGGCTTGCCGCCGGGGATCAGCGCCTGGTGCGCCGGCTGCAATGGCGCGGGATCATGACCGATCTCGCTCGAGGGGCGCTCCTCACTCTTCTCCTGGTGGCCGGTGCGGGCGCCCTGGCGTCCCTGATTCCGGAAGCGCTCGACCTCGCCCCGGTTTCGGCGCTGGCGGTGGGTGCCGGTCTGGCCGCGGCGGCGGGCGGAGCCTACCGGAACGCGGGCCGTGGCCCGCGCCCGCGATGGCTGATCGCGGGACTGGGCGCGGGACTGATTCTGGCGCTGGCCCGATGAGGCACGGTTTCTGGCGTTCGTATTGCCGGCTGCTCGCGGTCCAGGGCGCCTGGAACTACGAACGCATGACCGGGATCGGGCTGGGGTACGCCGCGCAGCCGCTGCTGGAGGACCTCCGGACGGCAGATCCGGCCCGGCATGCGGAGGCACAGGTTCGGTCGGTCGAGTACTTCAATTCGCACCCCTACCTCGCGGGGCTGGCGCTGGGTGCCCAGGTGCGGGCGGAGGATGAAGCGGCGCCCGGAGAACTCGTGGTGCGGCTGCGCACCGCGCTCACCAGCCCGCTGGGTTCACTGGGAGACCAGTTCTTCTGGGCGGGCCTGGTACCCGCCGTCATGGGAAGCCTGATCCTCGCGCTCGTCCTGGGCGCGCCGCCGGCGGCGGTCTGGGTCGCGGTCGGGGGCTACGCCGCCGTCCGGCTGTGGACCGGGTTCTGGGCTCTCCGCACCGGGCTCGCGACCGGGCCGCAGATCGGCGCGGTGGTCGGCCATTCCTGGCTCAGCCGGTGGGCGCCCGGCGTGGGCTCCGCCGCGGGCTTCATCCTCGGGGTGACCCTGCCGGTCGCCGCGGGGCATCTTCTCGAGGGATTCGGGACGCGGGATCTGTCCTTCGGCCTGCTGACGGCCGCCCTCGGGCTGGTGGGCGGCATCGTGTTCGGGCCGAGACTCAACTCGGTGCGCTTCGGGCTGGTGACCCTACTCGGCGGGTTTCTCTTCTGGGGACTGCGATGATCGAGCGCTATGCGAAGGTCACCAATCAGCAGGGTCTGCACGCCCGCCCGGCGGCGCAGATCGTGAAGCTCGCCAGCACCTTTCAGTCGGATATCGAGGTGGTCAAGGAAGGATTCTCGGTGAACGCCAAGAGCATCATGGGCGTCATGATGCTGTCCGCGGAATGTGGCAGCTCCATCATGTTCAGAGCCAGCGGCCCGGACGAGCTCGCGGCGGTCGATGCGCTGGCGGAATTGGTGGCGGAGGGCTTCGGGGAAGAATGACCACTCCGCACGAGCTGGCCGGAATCGGCGTGTCGCCGGGGGTGGCCTACGGGCCCGCGGTGATCGTGCGGCTGGACGTCCCGGACGTTCCCAACCGGTTCATCGACGACAGCGAGGTCGAGGGCGAGCTGCGCCGGCTCGACGAGGCGGCGAACCGGGTGGTGGAGGCGCTAAGCGCGCTCAGGGACCGGGTCCGCGAGCGCGCGGGGCGCGAGGAGTCGCACATCTTCGACGCCCAGATCCTCATGGTACGCGACCAGGAATTCCGCGACCAGGTCCGGCAGTGCGTGCGTGACGGCATGAGCGCGGAGACGGCGTACGAATTCAAGGCGCTCGAGTTGCGCAACGTGTGGAGCTCGTCTCCCAGCCCCATGTTGCGGGATCGCATCGCCGACCTGTCCGCCATCCAGAACCGGATGCTGGCCGAACTGCTGGGCCACCCCGGCGAGCACACCTGGAACTTCCCGATCGAGGACCAGGTCATCATCGTCGCGCGTGAACTCTCGCCCGGGCTCACCGTCCAGCTCGACCGCGACCATGTGGTCGGGCTGGTGAGCGAAGAAGGCACGCGGACCTCCCACGCCGCCATCCTGGCCCACTCCCTCGGCATCCCCGCCGTCATGGGGGTGGTCGGCGCCCTCGAACAGATCCAGGATGGCACGATGGTGCTGCTCGACGGGCAGACCGGGAGTCTCCTGCTCGAGCCGACCCGCCAGGAGATCGAGCGGGCCCGGACCCAGCTCAGCCGGCGGCAGAAACTGGCGCTCGAGCTCGAGGGCGCCGTCACCCAGGCGGCGATCACTCCCGATGGCATCCAGCTCGCCGTGTTCGCCAACGTGGACCTGCCCGACGAAATTGCGCTGGCGGTCCGCCACGACGCGGCGGGGGTCGGGCTGCTCAGGACCGAATTCCTCGTGACCGGCCGAGCGGCGCTGCCGACGGAGGACGAACAGGCGGACTACTTCCGCCGGGTGACCGAGTCGTTCAGCGGCCGCCAGGTGGTGATCCGGTCGTACGATCTCGGCGGCGACAAGTTCCCGGCCGCCTTCCGGGCGCCGGCCGAGGCGAACCCGTTCCTCGGATGGCGGTCGATCCGGGTGTGCCTCGATCATCCGGAGATCTTCCGGCCCCAGCTCCGCGCCGTCCTGCGCGCCGCCGCCGGCGGGCGCCCGGTCGGACTGATGCTGCCGCTGGTCACCCGGGTCGAAGAGGTCGAGGCCGCCCGCGAGATGATGCTCGAGGAAGCGCTCGGCCTCAGCCGGACCGGGATCCCGGCAGCCGCCAGCGTCCCGGTTGGCGTCATGATCGAGACTCCCGCCGCCGTCGTGATCGCGGACGAGCTGGCCCGGCACAGCGCCTTCTTCAGCATCGGCACCAACGACCTGGTGCAGTACACCCTCGCGGTGGATCGCGGCAATGCCCGACTCGCCGATCGCTTCTCGACTCATCACCCGGCGGTGGTGCGGCAGCTGCGGGAGGTGCTGCGGGCGGGGAAGGCGGCCGGCATCGAGGTCAGCGTCTGCGGCGAGATGGCCTCCGAGCCGCTCTCCGCGGTCCTGCTTCTCGGGCTGGGCTTCCGCAGCCTGAGCGTGGCGCCGCCGGCCATCCCCCTGGTCAAGTGGGTCATCCGGAACGTCCCCGAAGCCGTGGCGCGGGCGGCCGCGGAAGCTGCCGTGCTGGCCGACCGCGAATCCGAGGTGACGCGAGCCCTGGCCGAGGCCGTGCGACGGCACTGCGACCCGCGGCTGATCGAGGCGTTCGCGGCGTTGCCGCGTCCACACCCAGCGGCTACTTTGCGGCAGTGAAGCCCGACGCCCACTTCCACTGAACTTCCCCATCCATCTATGGCCAAAAAGCATCGCCACGTATTCACCTCCGAGTCCGTCACCGAGGGGCATCCGGACAAGGTCGCGGACCAGATCTCAGACGCCGTCCTCGACGCGATCCTCACCGATGACACCAGGGGACGCGTTGCCTGCGAAACCCTGGTGACCACGGGCATGGCGGTGGTGGCAGGTGAGATCACGACCACGACCTACGTCCACGTGCCCGACCTGGTTCGGGAGACCATCCGCGGGATCGGATACGTGGACGCCAACTACGGCATCGACGGCTCCACCTGCGCGGTGCTCACGGCGATCGACCGCCAGTCACCCGACATCGCCCAGGGGGTGGACACGGGCGGGGCGGGCGACCAGGGGATGATGTTCGGCTACGCCACCGATGAGACGAAAGAGCTCATGCCGCTTCCGATCCAGCTGGCGCACCGGCTTGCGGAGCGGCTCGCCGCGGTGCGGAAGGGTGCGCCCGGTGTCGACCACCTGGGCTGGCTCAGGCCCGACGGCAAGAGCCAGGTCTCCGTGACCTATGAAGGAGACGAACCTGTCGGGATCGAGACCGTGGTGGTGTCCACCCAGCATGCCGCCGACTGGAGGGGGCGGCCCCTCTCGCAGCGCACCATCCGGGAAGGCGTGATCGAGGAGGTCATCCGTCCCGTGCTGGCCAGGACGAAGCTCGACACCCGCCGCACCAAGTTCCACATCAACCCCACCGGGCGGTTCGTCATCGGGGGGCCGCACGGGGATGCCGGCCTGACCGGCCGGAAGATCATCGTGGACACCTACGGCGGGATGGCCCGCCATGGCGGTGGCGCCTTCAGCGGCAAGGACCCGTCCAAGGTGGACCGTTCGGCGGCTTACGCGGTGCGCTGGGTGGCGAAGAACATCGTCGCGGCCAAGCTGGCGCGCCGCTGCGAGGTCCAGGTGGCGTACGCCATCGGTGTCCGGGAGCCGGTGTCGGTGCTGGTCCATT
>JAOUIC010000238.1 GCA_029884275.1 Gemmatimonadota bacterium
CGCCGGACCCGCGGCGGGTCCAGGTCACACGGGATCTCGGGGGATTCTGGCGGACCAGCTACTTCGACGTGAAGAAGGAGATGAAGGGACGCTATCCGCGGCACGACTGGCCCGATGACCCGCTCCGCGCAGCGCCGAGCCGCGGGACCAGCCGGACGCGGAAGCGGCCGACCTAGCGCGGCGTCAGAGCAGCGCCCGGAGGCGACCGGCCAGCGCGTCCAGCGCCTCCGCCGTGGGCACCGTTCCCTGAGCCAGCCGGGAGTTGCCGCCGCCCTTCCCGCCGAACTCCTCGAGGAGCGGCTTCAGGATCGCGCCGGCGTCGAGCCCCGATCCCGACCCGATGGAGAGGACGATGGTTGGCGGGGCCGCGCGGGTTCCCACGAAGGCCGAGAGCGGCTCGGCCGTCACGGCCTGGGCCAGCCCCCGCATCCGCTCCACCGAGGCTGCGCCGGCCGCCCACGTGACGAGCTTCCGTCCCCCGGTGGTTCGCGGCGCGGACCGCCTGAGTTCGCTCGCCATCTGCCGGTCGAGCTCGGCCGTCAGCTCCCGGCACTCCGCCTCTCGCGCCCGAAGCTCGGTCTTCCACTTCTCCACTACCGCGGGGAGATCTTCCGCAGCCGCCGACGCGCCCGAGGCGAGGCCGGCGAGCAGGTCGTACTCGGCCCGGGCGCGGCGGACCGCCCTCGTGCCGCAGAGGAACTCGACCCTTATCTGCTTGCGGATTCGCTCCACCTTGCGGAGCAGGATCGGACCGATCTCGCCGGTGGCACGGACGTGGGTTCCGCCGCACGCACTCCGGTCCAGGTTCTCGATCGTCACGATGCGGAGCGGCCCCTGTCGCCCGCCGGGGCGGCGCAACCCTTCGGCCCGGTCCGCGTCCTCGAACGACACGGCCACTGGCCGGTTCTCCGTCACGATGGCATTTGCCCCCTGCTCGAGGTCGCGCAGCTCAGCCGGGCCGAGCGCTTCCAGCGCGAGCTCCACGGTGGAGGACTCGGGGCCGAAGTGGACGCTGGTTGTCTTCGCGTGGAACAGCCGCTCGGCCACCGCCGACAGCAGGTGCTGGCCGGTGTGCTGCTGCATGTGGTCGAAACGCCGGGCCCAGTGCACCTGGCCTTCGACCTCGATGGCGTACAGGGGGGCGGTCAGCCGGTGAGCGATGCGCTCGTCCTCGTCGATGACATCCTCCACGGGGATCCCGCCGAGGGTGCCGAGGTCATGCGGCTGGCCGCCAGAGGCGGGATAGAACGCGGTGCGATCGAGGTAGACGAGACGGCGGTCCTCGCTGGCTTCCTCGACGCGGCCGGTGAAGCGGGCGAGGTAACTGTCGCGGTAGTAGAGCCGTTCCGTCGGCACGCTGACGGTCAGCCCGCCCGCGCCAGGCGCCCGGTTTCGTCAGGGGTCAGCGCGTCGAGCATGCGTGTCGCGGAAGGGAAGCGATCGGCCGGCAGGGCGGCGGTGGCGCGGGCGATGGCATCGTCGAGCCAGCCGGGCACTCCGGCGGAGAGTCGCGAAGGGCGATGCCCGTCGGACAGCGCGGGGATGCGCCTGGCATCGGCGGGCCGCTCCGGCATGCGGCCCGTCAGGGCGTAGTGCAGCGACAGCCCGAGGCTGTAGAGATCGGAGCGAGGGTCCACACCCTGTCCCCCCGTGAGTTCGGGAGCAAGGTAGTCATCCGGGTCTCCATGCTCGGCCGCGTGGGTGGCCACGCCGGCACAACCGAGATCGGTCAGTCGGGCCCTCAGTTCGGCCTCGACGAGAATGTTTTGCGGAGTCACATGACGATGCAGCAGGCCGGTCCGATGGGCAGCGCGAAGCGCCAGGGCCACCCCGCGCCCGATCGCGGCGGCGTCCTCTGCGGCCAGGGGGCCATCGCGATCGAGCAGCGACGCCAGGTTCGGGGCCTTGACCAGCTCGGCCACCACCCACGCGACACCCTGCTCCTCGAACGAGTCGAAGACCGGAACGCAGTGCTGACCGGTGACGTCCCGGGCCAGCTCCACCTCCCGGTGGAGGCGCTGGCGGGCGCTCTCAGGGAGCGCGAGGAGCTTGAGGGCCAGCGCCCGGTTCTCACCGTTGTCCCACGCCTCGAAGACGACTGTGGCCGGCCCGCGCCCGATCTCGCGCTGAAGGCGATACCGGCCCTGCAGCAGGAGGCCTGGGAGTACATGTTCGGGAACCGGAGGGTTGGCGGTCGGCACGTTGCAAATCCCCTGCAATACGGCGTGTTGCGCGGGGGGCGGGCCCCGCGAAGTGTGATTCCCCCATTGCTCGCAACCTGTGGGCCAGCCCTTCTGGTCCGTCCCACAGTGGCGACAGGCCCAGGCCGGGGCAGCTCAAGCCTCAGGGGGGCAATGGATTGTGGATTGCCGAGCAGCCGATGGGTGGGAGCGATCCCCGGTCGCTAGCCGGGTAGTGCTGCGGCTGGCGGCTCCATGGCGCCCTGGGGAACTCCCAACGCGCCGTGAACCGCCGCGATCAGCTCCGCCGGAAGGAAGGGCTTTGCAACGAACCAGGCCGGGGCCTCGATCTCACCGGAGAGATGAGGGCCCAACCCATCGCCGCTGACGAACACCACCGGCAACCCCGGGAAGCGCTCGCGCAGGGACTTCGCCAGTTCGATGCCGGAGTGTCCGGGCAGTCGCAGTTCAGTCAGCAGGAGATCGATCGGGCCATGGGGGCGGTCCAGCAGCCGGAGTGCGTCCTCACACTGCTCCGCCACGATCACGGAATAGCCGTGGCGCTCGAGGGCACGGCGCGCCGCGGCGCGAGTGGTCACGTCGTCATCCACGACGAGCACCTGCACCGGTACGAAGCTGCAGCGGAAAGCGCCGATGAGTTCCTCGAGCGTCCAGTGCATGCTGTGCGTGAGTGAAAGGGCGAATCGAATGGAGGGCCCAACTTGTGACGCAAGGAGAGGTGCGTCAAGCCCCGCGGGCGCGCGCCCGCGCGCGCACAGGTGTGGATGCTGTTGACGGCGTGGAACGCTGTGGATAAGAAGGTGGAGAACCGAGCGCTACGGCGTCGGCAGTCCGTCGCCCAGCGCCTTCATCAGCAGCGTGATCGTCTCCGGCCTGGTGGAGGCGGGGATCGCCGCCCACTGCTGCCGCCGGTTACTCACCCAGCTCTGGATGACACCGTAGCGCGCCGCATCGCCGGCCGCCGTGAAATGGATCCGCCCGTTCCTCATCTGGTACTGCCCGCTGCTCGACGCCAGGAGGTCGAGCCCTTCCGCCACCTGATCGACCATCAGGTCGGAGATCTGGGAAGTCTCGACCGGCTCAGCGTAACTCGGGCGGGCGTTCCATGCCCGCAATTCCGTGGAGGGCCACCGCTGGGCACGCTGCGCCTGCAGCAGCGAATCGCCATAGGCCGACTCCAGGCGGGCGATGGCGGCGCGATACGAGCGGATCGCATTGCCGGCGGCCGCCCAGGCGGCTCGCGCGCCGCGCACGCCGTCGAGCGTGGCCAGGCGGGCCGGGGTGAACAGCTCAGTCGAGGACCCCAGCGCCCGGCGGAGTTCGTCGCGGGCTTCCGCCTCGGCGGCGGCGATGCGGCGGGCCAGCTCCGACGGCGCAACGGTGCCCGCCGAACTCGCCGCGGGGGAGGCGTCGAGACCGACGTCGGCTGCGGGCAGGCTCAAGTCCGTCCCGAGGTCGGGCCGGACCGCGGGGAGCACCTGGGGTTCGACCGGCTTCGGCGGCCTGGCCTCCTCAGGCGGCTGGGAGGCGGCCGCCGCCACGACGGCGGCGGCGAACTCCTGCAACACGGTATCGGGCGCGATTACCTGCGGCACGGTCTGGGCCGCGATCCACTCCGTCGAAGGGCCGCTCCAGGGACGCCAGAGCAGCAGCGCGACGGCGGCCAGGACAACCGCAATGGCACCACCGATCAGGAACGGCTTGGGTGAGCCGCGGCCCGGCGCCTCGGGCGAGGAACTGGTCCACCCATCGGCCAGACCGGCGGGGCGAACTTCCTCTACCGGCGCGACCCCGGGCTCGACCAGCAGGCTCGGTGGGCTGGTGGGCACCGCTGGCTCCGTCACGGGCGGAGGGACCGGGGCAGCTGGCGGCTCGGCGAGTTCCACCGCGATTGGTGCCGCCGCCGGCGCCG
>JAOUIC010000239.1 GCA_029884275.1 Gemmatimonadota bacterium
CCTCGGCCGACGGCTTGGATACGGCATCGAGCCGATGGAACCCCACAACGTCGCGCTGACCCTGCTCGGTACGGGCATGCTGTGGTTTGGCTGGTTCGGATTCAACGCCGGCAGCGCCCTCGGGGCGAACGGCCTCGCCGCCTCGGCCTTTGTGACGACCCACCTCGGTGCCGCCACGGCAGCCTTGGCCTGGTGCGGCGCAGCCTGGGTCCGCCATGGCCGGGCCAGCGTGCTGGGCGCATCCGCAGGAGCGGTGGCGGGCCTCGTCGGCATCACTCCGGCCGCTGGCTTCGTCACCCCCATGGGCGCGGTGGTCATCGGGCTCGCGGCCGGGTCGATCTGCTTCATCGTGGTCGAGTTCCTGATGCGCGGCCGGGTGGACGACAGTCTCGACGTCTTCGGCGTCCACGGGGTCGGCGGCATGATCGGCGCACTCCTCACCGGCGTGCTCGCCACCAAGGCCGTGAACCCCGCCGGCGCCGACGGCGCGCTGTACGGGAACCTGGCCCAGCTCGGCATCCAGACCCTGGCCGTGGTCGTCGTGGCCGCCTACTCCGCCGGCGTTACCTGGGGCCTGCTGAAGCTGGTGAACCTGCTGGTCGGCTTGAGGGTCTCCCAGCAGGAGGAGCTCCGGGGACTCGATGCCTCCCAGCACGGCGAGGCTGCCTATCGCAGCGCCAGCTTCTGACCTCGAGGAGAATCCAGCAGATGAAACTCATCACCTGCATCATCCGGCCGGAGAAGCTCCCCGAAGTGAAGGCGGCGCTGTTTCGGATCGGCGTCACTGGCATCACCGTGTCGCGGGTCAGCGGGCATGGCGGAGAAAAGGACGTGGTCGAGTTCTACCGGGTCTCCAGCGTGGTCCTCGAATTCCGGGACAAGGTCAAGCTCGAGATGGTCTGCTCCGAGCCCTTCGTCGACCCCTGCATCAGGGCCATCCTGGCCTCGGCCAGGACTGGGGAGGTCGGGGACGGCAAGATCTTCGTCCAGCCGATCGAGCGGGTCATCCGGATCCGCACCGGCGAAGTGGATCACGCCGCGCTGACGGCGATCAATGCCGACGAGGTCCAGCGTCATGCGCTGGAGACGGCGACGGGCCCGGCCTGACGCCGGGGGACGACCCACCGGACATCAGCCCAACCCCAGAATCCCGCCCGCCGGCGAGCCGCCGGCGGGCGGGTTCGCGTTCCCGGCGCGGCGGCCTAGATTGCGAGGAGTCTCACACCACCCCCGCCCCACGCCGCCATGCCAGATAATCTCCGCTCCCGCACCGTCACCCAGGGCGTCCAGCGCGCGCCCAACCGCGCCATGCTGCGCGCCGTCGGCTTCACCGACGCCGACTTCGACAAGCCGATCGTCGGAGTCGCCAACGGTTTCAGCACCATCACCCCGTGCAACGCGGGCCTCGACCTGCTCGCGCGCCGGGCAGAGGCCGCGATTCGTGCGGCGGGGGCGATGCCCCAGCTGTTCGGCACCATCACGGTCAGCGACGGCATCTCGATGGGCACGCCGGGGATGAAGTACTCGCTGGTCTCCCGCGAGGTCATCGCCGACTCGATCGAAACGGCCTGCGGCGCCGAGTGCATGGACGGGGTGATCGCGGTGGGAGGCTGCGACAAGAACATGCCCGGCGCCATGATCGCCATCGCGCGGATGAACATCCCGGCCATCTTCGTCTACGGCGGCACAATCAAGCCGGGCCGCCTGCACGGGCAGGACCTCACGATCGTCAGCGCCTTCGAGGCGGTGGGACAGTTCAGCGCGGGTCGGATCAGCGAGCGCGAGCTCCACGACGTCGAATGCCATTCCTGTCCCGGCGCCGGCTCCTGCGGCGGGATGTACACCGCCAACACGATGTCCTCCGCCATCGAGGCGATGGGGATGAGCCTCCCGGGGTCGTCCACGATGGCGGCGGAGGACGCGGAGAAGGCGGAGAGCGCGGCGCGCTCCGGGATGGTGCTGGTGGACGCCATCCGCGCCCGCCGCTTGCCGCGGGAGATCATAAATCGGCAGGCGTTCGAGAATGCGATCGCGGTCGTGATGGCCATCGGCGGCTCGACCAACGCGGTCCTGCACCTGCTCGCCATGGCCCACGCCGCTGGCGTCCGGCTCGTGCTGGACGATTTCGAGGAGATACGTTCGCGCGTGCCGGTGCTGTGCGACCTCAAGCCTTCGGGGCGCTTCGTCACGACCGACTTTCACCGGGCCGGCGGGGTGCCGCAGGTCATGAAGATGCTGCTCGCCCATGGCCTGCTGCACGGCCACTGCATGACGATCACCGGCCAGACCGTCGCCGAGGTCCTGCGGGACGTCCCCCCGGAGCCACACGCCGATCAGGAGGTCATCCGGCCCTGGGCTCGGCCGCTCTACCCACAGGGGCATCTCGCCATCCTCCGCGGCAACCTGGCCGAGGAGGGGAGCGTCGCGAAGGTCACCGGAGTGAAACGCCCGAGCATGAGCGGACCGGCGCGGGTGTTCGAATCGGAAGAGGAGTGCCTCGACGCGATCATCGGTGGCAGGATCCGTCCGGGCGACGTGCTAGTGATCCGGAACGAGGGCCCCAAGGGTGGCCCCGGCATGCGGGAGATGCTCTCACCCACTTCCGCGATCATCGGCGCCGGCCTTGGCGACGCGGTCGGCCTCATCACCGATGGCCGGTTCTCGGGCGGCACCTACGGCATGGTGGTCGGCCACGTGGCGCCCGAGGCGGCGGTGGGCGGCACGATCGCGCTGGTGAAGGAAGGGGATGGAATCACCATCGACGCCGAGCGCCGGGTGCTGCAGCTCGACGTCCCCGCGGACGAGCTGGCCCGCCGCCGCGCCGCGTGGCAGGCACGTCCCGGAACTCCGGTGCGCGGCGTCCTGGCCAAGTACGCGCGGCAGGTGTCCAGCGCCAGTCTGGGGGCGGTGACGGACCAATTCTGAACCCGCTGGAACCAACCAAGCCCCCGGTTCGTCGGGTCCCCGCTCGACGGAGTTCCCGACAGACCGGAGGCCATGATGTGGTGCCAGCATTGTGAATCGCGAGTTGCCCTTGGGCGTGACGGTGTGCCCGTTCGCATCAACCTCTTCGGCACGATTGAGGGATACCTCTGCGCGGAGTGCGTTGTGGCGCTGCAGCAGCCGTACGAGGCGGGGTTGCGAGCCGAGATCAGCAGCCGCGCACCGACGCTGACTGAGGCCGAGCTCTCGGCTGTCCCCAGCCAGATGCTCAAATTCACTCTCTGCCTGCCCATTCCCCGCCTGCAGTGAGGGCCTGTCCGCAGCGGAGCTCAGAGGGCGGACACAATCAACTCGGCCATCGCGCGGGTGCCGACCGCCGGTTCACCGTCCCGGACGAGGTCGCGGGTGCGCCCCCCCTCCGATAGCACGCGGGCCACTGCCGCGTCGATGGCCGAGGCAGCTTCGGCCTGCCGCAGGCTATGCCGCAACAGCATCGCGACCGACAGGATCGCCGCGATCGGATTGGCGATGTCCTTCCCCGCAAGCGCAGGTGCCGAGCCGTGAACCGGTTCGTAGAGACCGGGCCCGTCCCCCAGGGACGCGGACGGAAGCAGCCCAAGTGAACCTGCCAGCACCGCCGCCTCGTCGCTCAGGATGTCGCCAAACATGTTCTCGGTGAGCAGCACATCAATCAGTGCCGGGTCGCTCACCAGCCGCATCGCCGCGAAGTCCACGTAGATGTGCTCGAGGTGCACGTCGGCATAGTCACGGGCCACTTCCGTCACGACCTGGCGCCAGAGCTGGGACGTCTCCAGCACGTTGGCCTTGTCCACCGACACCAGCCTGCCGCGACGGCCCGCGGCCAGGCCTGCGGCGAGCCGCACCACGCGCTCGATCTCGACGGTGGTGTAGGCGCACACGTCCGACGCGCCGTCCGCGTCGCGGGTCTTCTCACCGAAGTAGATCCCGCCGGTGAGTTCCCGGACGACAAGGATGTCGACGCCGGCCAGCAGCTCAGGCCTGAGCGGGGAGGCGTGGTAGACGGCCGGGTGGGTAACGGCCGGGCGCAGGTTGGCATAAAGGCCGAGCTCGCGGCGCAGGCCCAGGATGCTCTGTTCCGGCCGGACCTTGAG
>JAOUIC010000240.1 GCA_029884275.1 Gemmatimonadota bacterium
ACCTGGTACGGGGTGGTCGTCGGCGTCAGGTTGTCCCAGTCGAGCCGGTAGCTCGGCGCCGTGAAGCTGAACCCGGCGGGAAGATAGGGAGCGAGCTGCGGCGGGATCACGCCAGGCCCCGCGTCCGCCGGCCACTGGTTGTTGTGGTCGGCCTCGAAGTTGTAGGCCGCCAGCCTGACCGCCACGAACTCACTGGCGACCTTGGCTGCGTATCCGGTCCGGGTCAGGTCAATGTACTTGAGCACCGAGATCATCGAGAGAAGACCGAGCACGACGATCACGGTCACCAGTTCGATCAGGGTCCAGCCGCGGCGTGATGTCATCGCCCGCTCCTGGCGCGGATCAGCGCGTAGCTGCTTCCCAGAAATTCAGCCGGCGGCATGGTCGAACGGTAGGTCAGGACGTGGCCGTCGTTTTCACCGGTGATGGAATAGCTCTTCCCATCCTGCAGGTATTGCAGGCTGGTGGTGTCTCCGCCCGACTCGAGCAGCGTACTAGGCAGCCGCCCCGCGCTTCGACGGTAACGCTCGACCCGCTCCGCCTCGATCGATATGCGTACCCGGAGGCTGGCCTCCTTGATCATCGCGCTCTCGACTTCGATCGTGGGGAACAGCCACGCCGGACGAATCACCAGCACTGCCGCCAGGGCTAGCGCGATCACCACCAGAGTGACCTGAATACCCCGTCGTGACTTTGGCAGCGGTTTCGCCTTTGCGTCCTCGACCCGCTTCCGTGCCTGGTCCTGGATGACCGCGTACTTTGCCGCGAGGAGGGCTTCGCGGCTCATCTGGCTCTTTGGAGGTGGGGGCGGAACAGTCATGGAACGGCGTCAGCTGGCCTCAAGTTCGTGCACGACCTGGTCCGGAAATGCGCGTATGTCGATTGGCTTGGTAATATATCCGTCGAAGCCCGCCTCGATAGCCCGCTCCCGGTCGCCCGTCATGGCATGCGCCGTGAGCGCAACGACCCGGGTACGGGCGTGCGGCGAGGCGCGGATCTCCTGCACCAGGGCGAATCCATCCTTCCCCGGAAGCTGGATGTCCATGAGGATGAGGTCGGGTCTGGCGGCCTCGATCGCGCCGAGGAGTCCCTCGCCGCTGGCGAGCGGTACCACGGTGTGCTTCCGCAGGGTGAGGAGCGCCGAGAACAGCTTCATGTTGTCGGGGCTGTCTTCGACGATGAGGATGGTCGCCATGATCCGCTGCCCCTGCTCCTGAGCGCCCGCCGCCGCTGCGCCTTCCGTGTATCTTCCTGCAACCAACTAACTATCGCCCTTTTTCGAAGACCTGGCAATGCGTCCCGATTCGCTCGCTGTGCTCGGCCTCGGCGCGATGGGCGGCTCCGTCGCATGGCAGGCGCGCCGCGCCGGCGTGAGCCGCGTGATCGGCTACTCCAGGTCGCGCCCCGACGCGGTCCAGGCCCTGCGGAGCGGGGCGCTGGATGATCTCGCCGACTCACCCGCCACCGCCGTGGCAGGGGCGGACCTGGTGGTGGTCGCCACGCCGCCCTCGGCCATCCGGGAACTCCTCGCCCTTGTTGCCTCGGCCGCCCCGAGCCGGGCGCTGGTGACCGACATCGCCAGCGTGAAGTCGCCAGTGATGCACTGGGCACGCGAAGCCGGACTCGACGACCGCTTCGCCGGGAGCCACCCGTTCGCCGGCACCCACGTCGAAGGGTGGGCCGGCGCGACTCCGAACCTGTTCCGCGGCGCCGTCGTTTATGTGGTGTCCGCCGGCGCGTCGGGAGACTCGGCGGCCAGGGAAGTGATGGACTTCTGGCGCGCGGTCATGGAGGCCGAGCCGGTGCTGATCAACGGGGATACCCACGATACCCAGCTGGCCTGGACCAGTCACCTGCCGCAGGCGGTCGCAAGCGCGCTGGCCCGGGCGGTCGGACTCGAGGGGAGGCTGCGCAGCGTCACCTGGGGGAGGGGAATCTGTGACTCCACCCGGATCGCGGCCAGCCCGCCTGAGGCCTGGGTGGACATCCTGTTGCTCAACCGCGAGGCCGTCCTGCCGGCGATGCAGGCGTTCGAATCCCAGATCGCCGAATGCCGCGAGATCCTCACCTCGGGCGACCGGGAACGACTGCGCGCCTGGCTCGAGCAGGCCGCTGCCATTCGACGCGGGGTCACCGGGCCCGGGGAGCGGTTGTGACTCCACCGGACGGCCAGTAGGCTTCCGTGATATGCACGTAGCAGGGACTATCCGGGTACCCGGCGACAAGAGCATCTCCCACCGGGTGCTCCTGTTCGCGGCCATGGCCCGGGGCACGACCCGGATCGGCGGCCTGCTGACTTCCCTCGACGCCCGCTCATCGGCGCGCGTCCTTCGCCAGCTCGGTGCCTCGGTTTCGCCCCTGGTGGCCGGGCGGGTGATCCGGATTGTCGGCCGGGGCCGGCTTAGGCGGCCCTCGGCAGCGCTCTACTGCGGCAACTCGGGCACCACCACCAGGCTGCTCTTCGGCCTGCTCGCGGCACACGCCTTCCCCGCCACCCTGACCGGCGATCGCTCGCTCCGTCGCCGCCCGATGCGGCGGGTGACGGAGCCGCTCGCGGCGATGGGGGCGAAGTTCGTCGAACATGGAGGGGGCGGCCTGCTCCCCATCACGGTGAGGGGTGGACCGCTCCACCCCCTGACCCATCGCATGCCGGTATCGAGCGCGCAGATCAAGAGCGCGATCCTCTGCGCCGGCCTGGCGGGCGAGGTGCCGGTGTCCGTCTTCGAGCCGCGTGGCCGTTCGCGCGACCACACCGAGCGGCTCCTCAGGGCGTTCGGGTATCAGGTCGAGGACGATGGCGGCTGGGTCCACTTCCGCCCGACCGGACGCGTCGTCCCCTTCGACCTCCAAGTGCCCGGCGACCCGTCATCGGCCGCCTTCCCGGTGGCCGCGGCTGTCCTCGCCGAGGGGGGCGAGATCAGGATCTCCGGCGTCTGCCTCAACCCGACCCGCACCGGGTTTCTCCGCGTGCTCGAGCGGATGGGGGCAGGAGTCCTGAGCGACGGTGTCGAAGCACAGCATGGGGAGCCGGTGGGCGACCTGATCGCCGCCCCGTCGGCCCTCCGCGCCACCGAGGTGCGTGCCGTGGAAATCCCCGGGCTCATCGACGAGATCCCGATGCTCGCCGCGCTTGCCACACGCGCCGAAGGGACCACCGTGTTCCGTCAGGTCGGGGAGCTGCGGGTCAAGGAGAGCGACCGCCTCGGTCTGGTCGCGCGGAACATCCGGGCGCTGGGGGGGGCCGCTGAGGTAGTCGGCGACGACCTGTTGGTCCACGGCGGCAACCGTCCGCCGAGTGGCCTGGTGCGGACCGAGGGCGATCACCGCATCGCCATGGCGTTCGCGGTGCTCGGCACCGTGCCCGGCGCGCGGGTCCGCGTGGATGACCTGAGCTGCGCCGCGGTGAGCTACCCCGGGTTCCCCGAGATGCTCCGTCGGCTGCGGCGGAGGCCGCGGTGACCACGGCGCCGGTCGTCGCGATTGACGGTCCCGCTGCCAGCGGGAAGTCCTCGACCGCCAGGGCGGTGGCCGAGGCGCTCGGCTTCGCCCACCTCGACAGCGGTGCGCTCTACCGGGGGGCGGCGCTCGTCGCGGGCCGGGCCTGTTCCGCCCGCTCGCCCGCGGACCTCGATGAGGGGGCGATCCTTCAGGCTCTCCGCCGCTTCCCCCTCTCGCTCCAATCAGTCGGGACCGGCTTTTCCGTGACCCTGGCGGGCGAGCCGGTGGATGACGCGATCCGTGGCGCCGAGGTCACGGCCCTGGTGTCGGCCGTCGCCGCGCTTCCAGGGATCCGGGCGTGGGTGAACGGCCAGTTGCGGGCGGCGGCCGCGTCCGGCCGGCCGGTGGTCGTCGAGGGGCGTGACATCGGGTCGACGGTCTTCCCCGACGCCGCGCTGAAGGTCTTCCTCACAGCGTCTCCCCGGGCCCGGGCCGAGCGCCGGCTGCTCCAGCGGGGGGAGGCGGTCGCTCCCGCGGATCTCGAGCGGGAGACCGCGCTGCTCGCGGCGAGGGACGCAGCCGACTCCGGCCGTGCCGTCTCCCCCCCCAGGGTGGCCACG
>JAOUIC010000241.1 GCA_029884275.1 Gemmatimonadota bacterium
TCGCTCGGGCTGTGGTGGGCGTTCGACGCATCCAACGCGCTGATGCAGTTCGAAGTCGACGCCCCATGGCTTCCGCAATGGGGCATCCGCTACACGCTCGGGCTGGATGGGATCTCCCTGTTCATGGTCCTGCTGACCACCGCCATCATGCCCCTCTCGGTGCTCAGCAGCTTCCGCTACATCGAACGCCGGGAGAAGCTGTACTACGCGCTCCTGCTCGTTCTCACCACCGGCATGCTCGGGGTGTTCCTCGCCCTCGACATGTTCGTGTTCTACGTCTTCTGGGAGGTCATGCTGATCCCGATGTACTTCCTGATCGGGATCTGGGGCGGCAAGAACCGCCTGTACGCCGCCATCAAGTTCTTCATCTACACCATGGCCGGTTCGCTCCTGATGCTGGTCGCGATCCTGGCGATGATGTTCCACGCCTGGAAGACCAGCGGCAGTCCGACCTTCGCCTACGACGCCTTTCTGCAGGCCGCCCCCACGCTCGGGACCGCGGCCCCCTGGCTGTTCGCCGCCTTCGCGCTGGCGTTTGCCATCAAAGTGCCGGTCTTCCCGTTTCACACCTGGCTTCCGGACGCCCACGTCGAGGCGCCGACGGCCGGCTCGGTCATCCTGGCGAGCATCCTCCTCAAGATGGGGACCTACGGCTTCCTCCGGTTCGCGGTGCCCTTCTTCCCCGACGTGGCGCTGTCCTCCTTCGTGACCGGTCTGGTGGTCACGCTGGCGGTCACCGGCGTGGTGTACGGCGCCCTGGTGGCGATGGTCCAGCCTGACGTCAAGAAGCTGGTGGCCTATTCCTCTGTGAGCCATCTCGGCTTCGTGATGCTGGGGATCTGGGCGGCGACGCTGCAGAGCGTGCAGGGGGCCCTGATGATCATGATCGGCCACGGTCTTTCCACCGGGGCGCTGTTCCTCCTCATCGGCATGCTGTACGAGCGCCGGCACACCCGCGAGATCGCCGCGTTCGGCGGACTGGCCCGGGTCATCCCGGTGTTCTCGCTCCTCCTGGTCGTGACCTCGCTCGCGTCGATCGGGCTGCCCGGCCTGAACGGCTTCGTGGGAGAATTCCTGGTGCTGGTGGGGAGCTTCAACCGGTTTCCGTGGGCCACGGGGATCGCGGCTACCGGTGTGATCTTCGCGGCCGCCTACCTGCTCTGGGCTCTGCAGCGCATCGTGTTCAACCGGCTCGATCGGGTCGAGAACGAGCACCTCCCCGATCTCTCCCGGCGCGAGCTCTGGGTGGTGCTCCCCCTGGTGGCGGGGATGGTCTGGATGGGCCTTTACCCTCGTCCCGTGCTTGATCGCATGGACGCCGCCGCGCGGCGCTATGTGCAGCTGGTCCAGCCCGGGCTCGAGCAGGGTCCGCCGACCGCCGGTCACGGCCAACCGCAAGGGCACCCCTGACCATGCCGATTGACCTGATGACGCCCAGCGGCGTCCTGCTCGCGCTTCTCCCCGAGGTGGTGCTGACCGTCGCCGCGCTCGGAGTCCTGCTGGTGGCCAGCTGGCGGCATCAGGGACCGGTCGCCAGCCGGCTGGCGGGGTGGCTGGCGCTGGCCGGCCTGATGGTCACCGGCGCAGCGCTGGCGTGGCTCGGCCTGCAGGCGCCCGAGGCGCCGGGGCTCGGGCCGATGATCGCGCTCGACGGGTTCCGGTACGTCGGGTCTGCCATGGTCCTGATCGTGTCGGCCGGTTCGGTCCTCACCTCACTCGGCTACCTCGAGCGCGAAGGTCTCATCGCGCCGGAGTATTACGTCCTCATGCTGCTGGCCGTGATCGGCCTCCTGTTCATGACCAGCGCCCAGGACCTGATGGTGCTCTTCCTCGGGCTCGAGACCATGTCGGTGGCGGTGTACGTCCTGGCCGGCTATGACCGCCGGAACCGCTTCTCGGTGGAGGCCGGGCTCAAGTACTTCCTGCTTGGCGCCTTCGCGAGCGGATTCCTGCTCTATGGCATCGCGCTGACCTATGGGGCCACGGGGAGCACCAACCTGGTATTCATCGGCGGGCAGTTTGCCCAGGGGTCGGTGAGCCTGATGGGCCGGCTCGGGCTCGGACTGCTGATCATCGGGTTCGGCTTCAAGGTCGCGGCGGTGCCCTTCCACATGTGGGCGCCGGACGTTTATGACGGCGCGCCGACCCCGGTGACCGGTTTCATGGCGACGGCGGTCAAGACCGCGGCCTTCATCGCCCTCACCCGTGCCCTGTTCACCGCGTTCGGCTCAGCAGTCACCGACTGGCAGCCGGTCATCTTCGTGATCGCCACCGCCTCGATGGTGCTGGGCAACTTCGTCGCCCTGGCCCAGTCCTCGCTGAAACGGATGCTGGCGTACAGTTCGATCGCGCACGCCGGCTACCTTCTCGCCGCGCTCTGGCCCGGGTCGTGGCTCGGAGTCTCGGCGATGACCTTCTACCTCTTCGGGTATGGGCTGACCAGCATCGCGGCCTTCGCCATCGTAGCCGCCCTCGGCCGTGACGGGGAGCGCGATCTGACGCTGGCGGACGTCGCGGGCCTGGGTGAGGCCCGGCCGTGGATGGGCGCGGCGCTGGCCCTCTGCATGCTCTCGCTGCTCGGCTTCCCCGGCACCATCGGGTTCATCGGGAAGTGGTACATCCTCTCCGGACTGGTCGTGGCGGGGCAGGGGATGCTCGCCGTCATCCTGGTGCTCACCAGCGTCGTCTCCGCAGGATACTATCTCCCGGTCATCATGGCGATGTACATGCGGCCCTCGCGGGCACCGCTGGTGTACCACGACCGCGGTCTGGCGCCAACCGCCGCGCTGGCGGTCGCGGTCGGCGTCCTTCTGGTTCTGGCGCTGGGGGTCTGGCCGGTCGACGCCCTGCGCCTCGCCGATAGCGCGGCGGCAAGTCTCGCTCAGGCGGCCTCCGAGCTCACCGCCGGCCAGTAGTACGTCGCTGCCCCTCCCGAGAAGGGGCGGGTCAACGGCTCCCGGCGCGCCAGCCCCACCGACCCGTTCTCCCAGGCCCCGATGAACGTCCCTCGCAGCATCTTCCGCCAGTACGACATCAGGGGCCTCGTGGGCGAGGAACTGACCCCGGCGCTTGGACGTGCCCTGGGGCAGGCGCTCGCGACCATCGGGTGGGAACAGCTGGGCCGGGAGCCGGTGATCGCCGTGGGTCGGGACAATCGCCCATCGGGGATAGACCTGTCGGAGGGGGTGATCGCCGGGATCCAGGCGGCGGGCGGCACCGCCGTGGACGTCGGCGAGATGCCCACCCCCGCGCTCTATTTCGCGTCCCATGCGCCGGGGGTGGACGGCGGGGTGCAGGTGACCGGGTCGCACAACCCGCCGGAGTACAACGGATTCAAGATGGTGCTGGGGGGGAAGTCGCTCTACGGGGACACGATTCAGCGGATCCACCAGATCATCTCGCGCGAGAGCTGGCGAGCCGGAGTCGGCTCCGCCACGGCGGATGGCGCGGTGCTGTCACGCTACCAGAGAGCCATCGTCCAGCGTCACCGACTCCACCGGCCGGTCCGCGTGGTGGTCGACTGCGGCAACGGAGTGGCGAGTCTGCTCGCGGTGCCCCTGCTGCAGGCGATCGGCGCAGACGTCATCCCCCTGTTCTGCGAGTCGGACGGCACCTTCCCGAACCACCACCCCGATCCTACCGTCATCGAGAACCTCAAGGACCTGCAGCGGGAGGTCCGGCGTTCGGGCGCCGAGCTCGGCATCGCGTTTGACGGAGACGGCGACCGCATCGGGGCGGTCGATGAATCCGGCGGCGTGGTGTTCGGGGACCAGCTCCTCGTGCTGTACGGCCGGGACATGGTCCGGCGCCTGGGGCCCGGCCACCCGGTCATCTTCGATGTGAAGTGCTCCGAGGTGCTCGCCGCCGCCTTGCGGGACGCGGGAGCCGTCCCCGAGATGTGGAAGACCGGCCACTCGCTCATCAAGGCGCGCATGAGCGAACTCAATGCCCCGCTGGCCGGGGAAATGAGCGGACACATGTTCTTCGGCGGGGACTGGTACGGCTTTGACGATGCGCTGTTCGCCGCGGCCCGGCTGCTGGAGATCGTGTCCGC
>JAOUIC010000242.1 GCA_029884275.1 Gemmatimonadota bacterium
GGCTCCAGCACGATCGCGTGGCCGCCGTGCATGAACATCGCCGCCTCGAAGCTGGTGCGGGTGCGCATGCTCGGGTCCATGAAGACCATGGCCAGGATCTTCTTCTGGAGACCGCCGGAGATTTCTTCCCCCCTGACCCGTTCGGCCAGCGCGAGGAGGGCGTCCACCTCGTCGGCAGTCCAGTCTTCGACCGCCAGAAAGTCGCGTTTCGTCATCTCCGGGCCTCGGCGTCGCAATGCCCGCGGGGGACCGTCGTTCTCGGACTCCACTGCGCAACAGCGGACTGATCAATCGAATGCACGTGCGCAGGGAGTCTTCGAACGACGGTCCGTCCTCCGGGCCGCTCGGATAGAGGCGCAGGAGGTACCTGGTGGTGGTTCAGCACGGGAAGATCCCCCCGCCCTGCAGGCCCGCGTCCTCCGGTAATCCCAGCGCGAGGTTCATCGCCTGCACCGCCTGGCCCCCCGCCCCCTTCACGAGATTGTCGATGGCGACCATCACCTGGCCCTCGCGCCCGTCGGCCGACTGCGCTGCGTGAATGAAGGCGTAGTTGGTGCCCACCACGTGGGTCAGTTCCGGGGGCTGGTCGAGCACCCGGACGAACGGGCGGCCGGCGAATGCCTCATGCACCAGGGCCGGCAGGTCCGGCGCCTCGGGGCTGACTCCGAAGTCGACATGCATGGTGAGGTGGATGCCGCGCACGAACGGTCCCGAGTGCGCCATCAGCCGGGCTCTCGCGGCCGGCCGCCCCGTCCACTCCCGCCACCGCTCGAGGATTTCGGCTTCGTGCCGGTGCGCCAGCACCGAGTAGGCGAAGAGGTTGTGCGCGCGTGCCGGATGATGCGTCGTGGGCTTGGGGTGGACCCCGCTCCCGCTGGACCCCGTGACGGCGAACAATGCCGGCGCGAGGTCGAGGCCGGTCCTGGCCAGTGGATAGAGAGCCAGCTGGGCGGCCGTCGCGAAGCACCCTGGGGCAGCAAGGGCGGTCCGGCCACGCAGAGCGGTGCCGAGCACGTCCGCCAGCGCATAGGTGAAGCGTGGCACCAGCCCGGGCGCGGCGTGCGGTCCGTAGTGGGCGGCGTACAAATCGAGGTTGGCCACACGGAAGTCGGCAGCGAGATCGATGACTATCCCCGGGGCGGCCGCGAAGACATCCGCCGCGACCTTCGACGACTCCCCGTGTTCCAGCGAGAGAAAGACCACATCGGCGCCGCTTGCCGCTGCTCCGGCGGTGGCTCCGGTGAACCGGGCCGTCGTGAGGGTCGCGAGCGCGGGGTGCACCGCGCCGAGCGCCACGCCGGCCTGACTGCGGCTGGTGGCGGTGACCACGCCCGTTTCCGGATGCTGCAGCAACAGCCGAAGCAGCTCGCCGCCCACGTAGCCGGCGCCGCCGATGACGGCGATGCGGAGTGGCATCAGGCGGGGGCGCCGGCGGGGACCCGGCTCTCCAGCGCCTCACGGACCACGGTCACCAGGTTGCCCGCGTCACGCAGCGCGTTGTGGGCGGGCAGGCGAAGTTCGGCCCTGATGTAGTCGCGTCCGACCTCGTTGTCAGTCGCGGGTCCCGTCAGGACCGTGACCGGCAGGTGGAACAGGTCGCGCATGAGGGTCACCGCCCCCCAGCACCCCACCGGGTCCGGCGCCGCCATGACGTACGCCGCGCCGACGGCGGTGAGTTCCGGGTCGCGCAGGATGTCCTGCACCCCGTACTCGCCCAGGATGCCATCGCCGAGCTCCGCGACGATCACATCGGGGCGGAGGGCGCCGAGGCGGTTGAAGATCCCCTTGGCCGCGGTCACCGTGAGCCCGGGGCGGGTGGTCGCGATGCCGGTGTCGTTGAAGGTGAGCGTGCCGACCGCTCCGGCGTCGAGCATGGCCAGGGAGTCGCGCATCAGCGACACGCCGGTCAGCTTGGCGGCGGCCACCCGGAGGCCGCCACGGCTGAGCCCCCGCACGAGTTCGGTAGCCGCGACGGTCTTGCCCGCGTTCATGCAGGTTCCGGCAACGTAGACCACCGGTACGCTCCCCTCCAGTCGCTCGGCCAGCGGCACGGCGTGGTCCCGGATGTGCGCCGGCCGGCCGATCCGGTCGCCGAGCGCCGGGAAGCTCAGGATCGCGCCCAGCACCTCGGCCTTGAACGGAGCGCCGGCCTCGGGGTTGGCGGAAGTGCAGGTGCCGAGAATGCCGCCGAGGTTCAGGACCTCGATGGTATCCCCCACCGCGACGTGGCTGGGGACCACGCCGGCGTAGCCCCGGAGGGCACGGCGGTGCCCGAGGGTGCCCGCGAGCACATCACCGGCACGAAGCGAGACCATCCGGCCGCTCAGGTCCTCCACGGTGTTGTAGGTAGACTTGTCGTGCAGGATTCTCACGGCGAGGACGTACCCCTCGGCAGCGACGATTTCATCGCCGACGATCACCTCGCTGGTCAGGTGCGCGTTCCGGGTGCTGCTGGAAATCCGGTCGAGCCGGATGCGGGTCGTCTTCACCATCAGCGCTCCTCGCGGCCGGCTCGCGCGGCGAGCAGTTCGGGGATGGCGGAGATCCGGGAGAAGGCCCGGGCCTCGTCGCCGCTCCACAGCCGGTTCTCCTCGCCGTACGTCGCCACCTTCCGGTCCATTAGCGAGGCGGGGCTCCGGGTGCCAACCACCAGGAACCGGCCGGCGGCAAGCCTAACCCGCGTGTCCCCGCTCACTCGCCGCTGGCTGCTGGTGAGGAGAGCCTCGATGTCCCGGAGGGCGGGATCGAAGTAGTGCCCTTCATGCAGGCGGTCGCCATAGAAGCGCCCCAACTGGTCCTTCCAGAAGGTCTGCCACTTGGTGAGCACCAGTTTCTCCAGTTCGCGGTGGGCGGCGATCAGCACCAGCGCGGCGCCCGCCTCGAACCCGATCCGGCCCTTGATGCCGAGCGCGGTCTCCCCCACATGGATGCCGCGTCCGAGGCCGTACTGTTCCGAGAGATCCCCCAGCTGCCTGACGAGCTCCGGGCCCCTGAGCGCCTGGCCGTTGATCGACACCGGCACGCCGCGCTCCCACCCGATGACGATCTCACACGGCGTGGTCCCGGCCGGCGGCTCGATCAACTCGTCCGGCGGCCCCGCCCACGTATCGTGGGTCCACCCGCCGCCCCAGGTGGTTCCCCAAAGACCCTTGTTGACGGAGTAGGCGCCGGCCTTGGGCGGGACTGGCAGCCGGCGCTCCTCCAAATAGGCGATGGCCCGCTCGCGGGTGAGTCCCTCGTCCCGGATCGGCGTGACGATTTCGATGTCCGGGGCGAGCACCCGGAACGCGATGTCGAATCGCACCTGGTCGTTGCCGGCGCCGGTGGAGCCGTGGGCAACGGCGGCGGCGCCGATGGCGCGCGCGACATCGAGCACCGACAGCGCCTGCTGGGTACGCTCGGCTGCGACCGACAGCGGATAGACCTCGCCCCGCAGCACGTTGCCCTGGATGAGGAAGGTCACGAACCGGTCGAACACCGCCTGGCGGGCGTCCACCGCGTGATGCCGGGCGGCGCCGACCGCGAGGGCCTGCCGTTCGATGGCGGCCCGCTCCCCGGGCGTGGAGCCGCCGGTGTCGACGTAGACGGTGTGGACGGTCCATCCCTGCTCGGAGAGCCGGGGAACGCAGTACGACGTGTCGAGGCCGCCGGAGAAGGCGAGGGCGATGATGCGCATGGTGGATAATTATGCAGTATGCAAATACACAGCACAAGGCCCCTTCACGGAACCCGTTACCAGCGAGCCGCGATCAGCTCCACCAGCTCGCCCAGCCGCGCCACATCCCGCAGGTCCACCACCTCCGCCGGCGAGTGCGCGTACCTGAGGGGCCAGCCGATCGCGACGTCGGGCACGCCCCAGCCCAGAAAGACCGACCCGTCGTTCCCGCCGCTGGTCGTGCCCGACTGCGGCGGAACCCCGGCCGAGCGGGCCAGCGCGACCAGTGAATCCACCAGGGCGGGGGGGGCGACCGCGCTGTTGTCCACCGCCCGGATCACCGGTCCGGCGCCCAGCGGCGCAACCGCGTAGCCCTGCGGGTCGATGG
>JAOUIC010000243.1 GCA_029884275.1 Gemmatimonadota bacterium
CTCGGGCTGCACGGGGAGCCGGTTCCTGAACGGCACCCTCGACCTGCACGGCCAGCTGGAGGGTGCCCTGGCCCAGTTTCTGGGCAAGGAAGACTGCCTGGTCTTCTCGACCGGCTACCAGGCCAACCTGGGCCTGATCAGCGGCCTCATCGGCCGCGGCGATGTGGTGTACCTCGACAAGCTCGACCACGCCTCGATCGTTGACGGCGCCAAGATGTCCTACGGCGACACCCTGCGTTTCGCTCATGGCGACCTTGGGGGACTCGACCGGATGATCGAGCGGACCCGCGGGACCCGGGGCGCGATGATCGTGGTGGATGGCGTGTATTCGATGGAAGGCGACATCGCGAACGTGCCGGAGTTGGTCCGCATCGCCAAGAAGCACGCCGTGGCCCTCGCGCTGGACGACGCCCATTCCCTGGGCGTGCTGGGTCCCAGGGGTGATGGCACGGCCGCCCACTTCGGGATGACCGACGAGGTGGATCTCATCGCCGGCACCTTCTCGAAGTCGCTCGCCTCCATCGGCGGCTTCGTAGCCGGCAGCGAGAGCGTCATCCACTTCCTCAAGCATCACAGCCGGCCGCTCATCTTCACCGCGTCGCTCCCGCCCTCGAACACCGCCGGCGTGCTCGCGGCGCTCGAGGTGCTGCAGCGCGAGCCGGAGCGCCGCGATTCGCTCTGGGCCAACACCCGCCGGTTCCACGAGGGAATGAAGGGCCTGGGCTACGACATCGGCGAGACCGAGACGCCGATCATCCCGGTCCTCATCGGCCCGATGGACACGACCTTCGTCTTCTGGCGCAAGCTGTTCGACGGCGGAGTCTTCACCAACCCGGTCATGCCGCCGGCGGTGCCGCCCTCGCAGTGCCGTCTGCGCACCAGCATCATGGCGACCCACACCTTTGATCAGATCGACTTCTGCCTCGAGCAGTTCGCCTCCATCGGCCGGGAGTTGGGGGTCATCTGACCGCAGGCGCCGTGACCATCCGGCCCGTCGCTGGGCGGGCCGATCTCGACCGGTTCATCGCCCTCCCCTACGAGCTGCACAAGCGGGACCCGTTCTGGGTCCCGCTGTTGCGTATGGACGTCCGCAACCTGCTGGACCGGTCGAAGAACCCATTCTTCGATCACGCCGAGGCCGAGTACTTCCTGGCCGAACGCGACGGCCGGGTCGTGGGGCGGGTCGCGGCCATCACCAACCGCCTGCACAATGAGTTCCACCACGACAAAGTCGGGTTTTTCGGCTTCTTCGAGTCGGTCTACGACCACGCGGTCGCCGACGCCCTGTTCGACGCTGCCGCGGACTGGCTGCGGTCCCGTGGACACGATGTGATGCGGGGGCCGGCCTCGTTCTCGACCAATGACGAATGCGGTCTCCTCGTCGCCGGGTACGACACGCCGCCATGCATCATGATGCCGCACAACCCGCCCTACTACGAGCGGCTGTTCGAAGCGGCCCGGTTCCTGAAAGCGAAGGACCTGATCGCGATGCGCGGCGGGTGGCAAGCCGAGTACCTCCCTGTGCCGGAGCGGATCGTGCGGGGCACGGAACTCATGAAGCAGCGGCTGGGCGTGACCATGCGGCCGCTGGACCTGGCCAACTTCAAGGCCGAAGTGGACCTGGTGAAGTCACTCTACAATCGCTGCTGGGAGAGGAACTGGGGCTTCATCCCGATGACTGATCGGGAGATCGACCATCTCGCGGTGCAATTCAGGCCGGTCGTCAATCCCGACCTGGTGCCTTTCCTCATGAAGGACGGCGAAGCCATCGGCTTCGCGCTCGCGCTGCCGGACCTGAACGTGGTCTTCCGCCGCCATCGGTCCGGCCGCCTGACGCCGGCCGTGATCCTCGACCTGCTCACTTCGCTCAAGTTCAAGCGGATCCGCAAGGCCCGCATCCTGCTGCTCGGCGTGGTGCCGGAATGGCGCGGCAGAGGCCTGGACGCGGTGCTCTACCACTGGATCTGGACCAAGGCGGCGGAGCACGGCATGTACTGGGGTGAGGGCGGCTGGGTGCTGGAGGATAACCACGCGATCCGCCAGGGCCTCGGCAAGATGGGCTTCACCGACTACCGCACGTATCGCCTCTACGACCGACCGCTATGAGGGCCCTGGTAACCGGCGCGACCGGCTTCGTCGGCAGTCACCTCGCCGAGACGCTGGTCCGCCAGGGCGCCGACGTCACGGCACTGGTCCGATCGCCAGGCAAGGCCCGGCTGCTGAGCGAACTGGGAGTCCGTCAGGTGCAGGGCTCGCTCGGCAACCGGGAGGCCCTGCTCGCAGCCGCCAGCGACCAGGACGTGATCTTCCATGTCGCCGGCCTGGTCGCGGCCCGCGATGAGAACGAGTTCCTCAGGGCCAATCGCGACGGCACGACGAATCTGATCGAGGCGGCACTCGCGACTGGCGCGCCGCCCCGATTCGTGCTGGTATCGTCGATGGCCGCGGGTGGACCGTCCCCCAGAGGCACACCGCGCGCCGGCCACGAACCTCCCGCCCCGGTCACCGCCTACGGCCGGAGCAAACTGGCGGGCGAGGAGGAACTCCGCCGCTCACCGCTCCCCTGGACGATCCTCCGCCCGCCGCTGGTCTACGGCCCCCGCGACACCGAGATCCTGAAGGTCTTTCGCCTCGCCCGAACCGGATTCGTACCGGTCTTCGGGGACGGGAGCCAGGAACTCTCCGCCATCTACGGTCCCGACCTCGCCACTGCGCTGGTGGCTGCGGCCCGGAGTCCCGCGACCATCGCCAAGACCTACTACGCCTGCCATCCCGAAGTCTTCTCGAGTGGGGGGTTCGTGACGGCCGTCGGGCGTGCGGTGCGTGGCCCGCGGGGAATCACCCGCCTCGTCCCCCTGCCGCCATGGCTGGCACGCGGAGTCCTCGGCATCACCGGCACCGCAGCACGGCTGGCGGGACAGGCGACCATCCTCACCGCGGACAAGGCCAACGAGTTCTTCCAGCCCGCCTGGACCGGAGACCCCGCGGCGCTGGCGCGCGATACCGGGTGGTCCCCGGAGCACGGAATCGAGTCGGGGCTGGCTGCGACCGCCGAATGGTATCGGAAGCAGGGCTGGCTCTAGAGCCGGGGCGTGAGGCAGACGAAGAGGCCGGGGTGGCTGATGCCGCCCCGGCCTCTTCGGTTCTTCGATCAGCGGTTACTGGACCGTGATCTTCGCCTTCATCCCGAAGGTAAGATGCGGGGTGCAGAAGTACTTGTACTCGCCCGCCGGGGCTCCCGCGAACGACATCTCGTAGGCCTCGCCCATCCCGACCTTGAGCGGGCCCGTGAGCGGCGCCATGGTCTCCTTCATGGTCGAGTTCAGCACATCCGCGGCACCGGCCGGGATGCTGTCAGACCAGAAGGCCACGTTGTGCGGCGGTCCGCTCTTCACCACGAACTTCACCACGTCGCCGGCCTTGATCGTCAGCTCCGCCGGGACGAACGAGCCGACCTTGCCGTCGAACTCCATCGCGACTTCATGGGTCGCGCCGGTCATCGCCGGTGCCGCCGCCTCCGCTGCGGGCGCGGCCTGCTGCTCCGCCTGCTGCTGCTCACCGCCCTTGCCGCATCCCACCAGCGTCGCGGCCACGCCAACCACCATCATCATCGCGCGCATCGAGCCCTGCCTCCAACGGGAAAGAGAAAAAAGCCCTTGTGAAAATGTTCACAAACATAGCGACGAGACCCGGAAATGGGGAGTGGCCGGGAGGATTAGATTAGCCCCGTGCATCATCCCCCCCCCTGCCAATCCCCCGTCCACCAGTGCCATGCGCTGGACGTCACCCTCAGGGTGGCGTCCCTCGAGGCCGACCCCAGCGCCGGGGACCATGAAGCCACCTGGCTGCTGGGGCACACCCAGCGGATCGGGTTCCGGAGTCTGCGCCGCGCCGGTGGGCACCTCCTCGTCGATGCAACGCTTCGGGTACGCTGCCGGCATCTGGATGGCGCCGGGCGCCGGACCAGGGGGCAGGGACTCACCTGCCGGGCGCATGGGTTCAGGAACATCCCAGCGCCGATGCAGGCGGAGAGCCAGCC
>JAOUIC010000244.1 GCA_029884275.1 Gemmatimonadota bacterium
TCGACCCGCTCGGATTTCAGCGAGGTCGCCCCGTACTTTGTGGAGTACGTGCGCCAGCTGCTTCGGACGAGGTACGGCTCGGACTTGTATCGCGGCGGGCTCCGGATCTACACCACCGTCGACCTCGACGTCCAGCAGGCGGCCGAACGCTCGCTGGCGCGCCAGCTGGATGAGATCGAGCGCAACCCCGCCCGCTACGGGAAGTACCCGCGGGCCTCCTACGCCGACTACCTGGAGCAGCGCGCGGAGGACGCGCCATCCCTGGCGCAATCGCCCTATCTGCAGGGCCTGGTCATCGTGCTCGAGGCGCGAACCGGCCGGATTCTGGCCATGGTCGGCGGCCGCGACTACAACGACAGCAAGTACAACCGCGCGGTCCAGGCCATTCGGCAGCCAGGCTCGACCTTCAAGCCCATCGTGTACACCGCGGCCCTGCGCGCCGGGCATACCTGGTCCGAGATCGTGGTGGACGATCCGATCAGCGTCGAGATGCTCCCCGGCGACCCGCCGTGGGAGCCCCAGAACTACGACAACCGGTTCGCCGGCCCGATGTCGCTCAAGGAGGCGTTCTTCGAAAGCCGGAACATTCCCGCCATCAAGGTGGGCATGGAGATCGGACCGCAGGCCGTGATCCAGGAGGCGGCGCGGTTCGGCATCCAGACCCCGGTCCCCCCCTACCCGTCGGTCTACATCGGCTCCGCCGGGGTGGTACCGCTCGAGCTGATCTCCGCCTACAGCGCCTTCGCCACCATGGGCACGCGGGTGGTGCCCAACGCGATCTTACGGGTCGAGGATCGGAACGGGCGGGTACTCTGGGCGCCCACCGCCCGGACCGAGACCGTCATGGATTCCAGCCTCGCCTGGCTGGTGCTCGATGGCCTGAGGGACGTGGTGCGGCGCGGCACCGCGGCCGCGTCGGTCGGAAGCCAGTTCACCGTCCCCGCAGGCGGGAAGACCGGAACCACCAATGACTACGCCGACGTCTGGTTCGTCGGCTTCACCCCCGACCTCGTCGCCGGGATCTGGATCGGGATGGATGCGCCCGAGCGGATCATGGACAACGCCCAGGGCGGCCGGCTGGCCGCGCCGGCCTGGGCTGGCATGATGAAGGACGTCTACGAGCGGCGCCCGGTCCCCGCTCCCTGGCCCCGTCCCGACGGGCTCACCTTCGTCGAAGTCGACCGCCAGACCGGCGCGAAGTTCACTCCCTTCTGCCCCCGCGATTCGCTGACCGTCGAGTCCTTTCTGCCGGGAAGCGAGCCCGGCGGATTCTGCCCCATCCACAACCCCTGGGGCGGAACGAACCCGCTGCTCAACCGTCCGCAGTGACGGGCCGTCACCTCCGCTACACCGCCGGCTGGGTGGTGCCGATGGCCGCGGCCCCCGTGAGGGATGGCGCGGTACTGCTCGATCCCTCCGGCCGGATCCTCGAGGTGGGGCCCGCCGCATCGGTTCCCGAACCCGCGGGAACGCTCGGTCGCTCGTTCCCATCGGCCGCGATCCTCCCCGGCCTCGTGAACACCCACACGCATCTCGAACTCACCGGCCTCGACGGCGAGGTCCAGGACGACTCGTTTCCGGAGTGGATCCTGCACCTCGTCGCGGTCAAGCGGCAGCGCACCCCCGAGGCCCTGCGCGCGGCGGCCCGCCAGGGGGTCGAGGACAACTGGCGCATGGGGGTGACCACGGTCGCGGACACCGGGGACTCCGGTGCGGTCATCGAAGCACTGGCCGACCTGGGGGCGTCCGGCATCGCCTATCACGAGGTCTTCGGGCCCGATCCACGGCTGGCGGATGACTGCCTCCGCGCCTGGGCCGCGCGGCTCGACGAACTGGCTCGCTTCGCGGGCGGCCGGGTCCGGCTGGGCGCCTCGCCGCACGCGCCGTTCACGGTGAGCGGCCCGCTCTACCGCCGGGCCGCCCAGCATGCGCGCGCGGCGGGACTGCCGCTGGCGATGCACATTGCCGAGTCGGTGGCGGAGGGCCAGCTGCTGGCGATCGGCCAGGGCGGCTTCGCCACCCGGTGGCGGGAGCGGGGGCTCGATCCCGTGGCGGAGGGCGTGTCGCCGGTCGCGTGGCTGGAGCGGCACGGGGTGCTGGGACCGGACGCGCTCTGCATCCACTGCGTGCACGCCACCGAGGACGATCTTCTCCGGCTCGCGGCCCACGGTGCCGCGATCGCCCACTGTCCCAGATCCAACCGCCGCCATGGCCACGGCGATGCGCCGCTCCAGGCCATCCGGGCACGGGGTCTCAGGGTCGGGGTGGGGACCGACTCGGTCGCGAGCGTCGCGCCTCTCGACCTTCTCGCCGAGGCTCGGCTCGCCCGCAGGCTCGGGGGACTCTCGGCCTGGGAGAGCCTCGATCTGGTGACCCGCGGCGCGGCCGAGGCGGTCGGTCTGGAGCGGGAGGTCGGGAGCCTCGCGCCCGGGCGGTGGGGGGACCTCGCGATTTTCGCGGTCGGAGCCCAGCTTGACGAGCTCCGCCTGCCGGATGCCCTGACCGCCCTCGGCCCGGGCGAGCTGCTCTGCACGGTGCTTGCCGGCCGGGAGGTATGGCTGGCGCCGCCGCCGAGGCACAACCCTCCCGGCGATCACCTCTTGGGACCGATGCCATGAAAATCAGGCGCCAATCCGCCATCCTCAGGCTGGTCCGCGGGCAGCGGATCGAGAGCCAGGAAACCCTCCGCGCGGCGTTGGCGGGAGAGGGGTTCGACGTCACCCAGGCCACCCTGTCGCGCGATCTGCGCGAACTCGGCCTCTCCAAGCTCAGCCATCCCGACGGTGGCGGCTATTACTCCCCCCATCCCAGTGAGAACGCGGTTCGGCCGGGGCTGGGCCAGGTGGTTTCGGCGCTGCTGGTCAAGGTCGAGGGCACCGGCCCCCTGATCGTGATACGGACGGCGATGGGGGGCGCGCCGGCGGTGGCTGCGGCGCTGGATCAGGCCGGCTGGAAGGAGATCATCGGCACCCTGGCGGGAGACGACACCCTCCTGGTGATCACCCGGAACACTCGTGGGAGGCGGGCGGTGGAGGCCCGATTGGCCTCGCTCTCACGCTGAGGCGGGTGCTGCTTGCGCCCCCGGGCTCGGGGCGGCTACGATACAATGTCTGGCTGCCCTGTGTGGGAGAGAATCGTGCGCTGTCTGGCCTTGAACTCGTCGTTCGAGCCCCTGACCATGGTGCCCGTCCGGCGAGCACTGCGACTCGTCATCGAGGGTAAGGCGGAAATCGTCGAAGCGGAGGGGGCGGACGTGGTGCGCAGTGAGCGCCTCGTCCTCCCCAAACCGGCGATCATCCGCCTGACCAGGTTCGTGCACGTCCCCCGCCGTTTCCGCCGCCAGGTCACCAACACCTTCCTCTTCGCCCGAGACGGTTACCGCTGCCAGTACTGCCTCCGTTCCCAGATCGAGCTGCGCCATCGGGAATGCCTGACGCGTGACCACCTGGTTCCGCTCTCCCGGGGTGGGAACAACGAGTGGACCAACGTGGTCACCGCCTGCAGCAGCTGCAACACCCGCAAGGGCAACCGGCTGCCGTCGGAATGCGGCATGCACCCGCATGGCCATCCTCACGAGCCGCACTTCGTCCACCTTTCCTGGGCGGTCCGGCGTCTCACGGCCACCCAGGCGAAGTACATCAAGCTGTTCTACGGCGAGTCCGCCCTGCGCGCCCTTGGCGGGGCCACGGCGCTCCGCAGTCTCGCGCGATAGCTACCGCGGCCGGACGTCGAACGGCTCCGACTTCGCGGACACATTCAGCGTTGGCAGTCCCGCCAGCCGCAGCACCAGTCGTCGGGCCCGCTTGGCGAGGTTGTTTCCCCCGTCTCCGCCATCGGCAAGCTCCCCCCGCAGCATCCGCTCGAATTCCTCCAGATCAGAGTCCGACAGCGTGGTAACGGTCAGCGCAACTGTGTAGTAGTACCGCCCGGGGTCGTTCGGTGTCACCTGGAACTGGTAGCCCCGGCCGAGGGCGCCTGCCAGCGCGCCGGGAGTGGCGTAGCGGTTCTGCTGCACCCGGTTGGGGGGCAGCAGCCTC
>JAOUIC010000245.1 GCA_029884275.1 Gemmatimonadota bacterium
GTGTTCGGTGTGGACCTGGTCCGGGAACAGCTTCGCATCGCCCAGGGCCTCCCCATGCGTGTGCCGGATGGCCTCCTCGAGCCCCGGGGGTGGGCCATCGAGTGCCGCATCACGAGCGAGGATCCGGGCAATGGCTTTCTGCCCTCCTCGGGCCGCATCGAGTATCTCCGTCCCCCAGCCGGGCCCGGCATCCGGTGGGATGGCGGGTTCGAGGCCGGGAACGACGTGACCCTCCACTACGACTCGCTGCTCGGCAAGGTCATCGCCTGGGGCGCCACCCGCGCCGAGGCGATCACCCGGATGCGTCGGGCGCTTTCTGAAATGGTCGTCACCGGCATCGCCACGAACCAGTCCTTTCATCTCCGTCTGCTGGCAGATCCGGCGTTTCAACGGAGCGAAATCGACAGCCAGTTTCTCGATCGCCGCCCCGATCTGCTGGAAGTCGCGCTGGACGAGTCCAGGCTCCTCGGGCTTGCCGTGGCCGCCGCGCTGGCCGAGGATGAGGCTCGGCGCCAGCGCCGGCCGGCGGTGGCGGAGGACCGTTCCGTCGCCACGGAGTGGACCCGGGCCGGCCGACGGGAGTCCTTGCACTGACGGTTCGGATTGAGCGCCTGGCCACCGGGGGCGACGGCGTCGGGCGCCTGGAGGATGGGCGAGTCGTCTTCGTGCCCAGAACAGCGCCGGGGGATCTGGTCGAAATCGATCGCAGGAAGGACTATCGCCGTCACGCCCGCGCGCGCGTTGCGCGCCTGGTCGAGTCGGGGGAGGGAAGGGTCGAACCTCGGTGCCCGCACTACAGCGCCGATGACTGCGGCGGGTGTCAATTCCAGCACCTCGACCTCCCGGCGCAGCGTTCGGCCAAGCGGACCATCGTGGCCGATACGGTGGCCCGACTTGCGCGTCTCGAGGTGGACGTCCCCGCCGTCGAGGCGGCTCCCGACCCGTGGAGCTATCGCTCGCGAGTGACCCTGGCTCTCGGTCCGGGACGGCGGCACGCAGGATTCCATCCGCTGGACCAGCCGGACCGCGTCTTTCCGCTCGAACAGTGCCCCATTGCCCAGGTGGGAGTGATGCAGCTGTGGACGGCGCTACGCCCCCACCTCCATCTCGTTCCCGCCACGGCGAAGACGCTGATGTTCAGGCTCGACCGCGACGGAAGGCGCCATGTGGTGGTGCGTGACGAAGGAACGCAGGTGTGGGACCGGGGGCCGGCCCTCTCCCGGGCGGTGGCGGACAGCGTTCCCGATCTTTCGGTCTGGTGGCAACCCCCCAATGGGGCGGCGCGGGTAACCGGGGGCGGGCGGGATCCCTTTCCGGCGACCGTGTTCGAGCAGGTTCACCCAGTGATGGGGGACCGTATCCGAGCCTGGGCGGTGGAGCAGCTCGGTAAGATTTCGGGCTGGCACGTCTGGGATCTCTTCGCGGGGATCGGGGAGACCAGCCTGGAATTGCTAGCGGGCGGCGCAACGGTGGAAAGCGTCGAGCTCGATCGCCGGGCGGTTGAGCTCGCCGAGCGTCGTTCCGGCACTCCAACCCAGCGACCGGGCGGCGGCGACGGCATCAGGCGGCACACTGGTCGAGTGGAAGAGCTGGCCGGCCGGCTCCGGAGGCCCGATGCAGTGATCGCGAATCCTCCCCGCGGCGGGCTCGAGGCCGCCGCGGTCGAGGCGCTGGTTTCACGACCTGCACGCCGCCTGGTCTACGTCTCGTGCGACCCCGCGACCCTGGCCCGGGATCTGGCCCAGCTCGCCGGTGCCTACCAGCTCACACGGCTGCAGCCGTTCGACCTGTTTCCGCAGACCGCGCACGTCGAGACGGTCGCGGTGCTGGAGGGGAGATGAAGTACTTCGTGACGGTCGGTTCGCGGGAACTGGTCATCGACGTGGAAGGGGCATCGGTCACGGTGGATGGCGTCCGGCACGAGGCGCACCTGGGCCCGATTCCCGGCACCCCGCTCCGCCACCTCTTGCTGGACGACCACTCGCTCACGCTCGCGATGGATCGGCAGGGGATCGGCGAGTGGGAAATCGCCTGGAGGGGTACTCGTCACGCTGCCTCGGTGATCGACGAGCGCACCCGCCACATTCGCAGCCTCACCGGCGGCGGGGTGGTCAGGGGCGGGGCCGGGATCCTGAAGTCTCCGATGCCCGGACTCGTCGTCCGGGTGCTGGTATCGGCAGGTCAGGCCGTGCAGGCGGGGCAGGGACTGGTCGTGCTGGAGGCCATGAAGATGGAAAACGAGCTTCGCGCCCAAGCCGGCGGTGTGGTCGCGGCGGTCCAGATCCAGGCGGGGCAGGCAGTGGAGAAGGGCCAGGTTCTGATCGAGTTTGCGGCCCCCTCCGGGTAGCAGCCGGTTGGGCCCGTCCCTTGACCTCGGATGGGCCCACAGACTAGCTTTTCAAGTCTGTGCAGTTTCTGGACTTCACTCTTGGGTGCCGGGTTCGATGAAGACCTTTTCCGCCAAGCCGAGCGACATCTCCCACCAGTGGCACGTGGTGGACGCCGCCGACCAGCCGCTGGGCCGGCTCGCCACCCAGGTGGCTCAGCTGATTCGTGGCAAGCACAAACCGACGTTTACGCCGCACATGGACGGCGGGGACTTCGTCGTCGTGGTCAATGCCGAGAAAGTGCGGCTGACCGGGCGCAAGCTGGAGCAGAAGCGCCACTTCCGCCACACCGGCTACATGGGCCACGAGCGCTTCACCCCGGTCAAGAACCTGCTGCAGGGCAAGCATCCCGAGCGGGTGATCGAACACGCGGTCTTCGGCATGCTCCCCAAGAACTCGCTCAGCAAGCAGAAGCTCCGGTCCAAGCTCAAGGTGTATGCCGGGGCGACGCATCCGCACGCCGCTCAGCAGCCGGCGCCCTTCTCAGTGACCCCGAAGGCCAAGTGACATGAGTGGACAGCCCGAATTCCGCTGGCAGGCCGTCGGCCGCCGCAAGACCAGTGTCGCGCGGGTGTACCTGACCCCCGGCACCGGCAAGTGGGACATCAACGGCCGGACGCTCGGGGACTATTTCCCGCGGCCCTCGCTGGTGCTCCACATCCAGCAGTCGTTCTCGATGACGGACACCCTCGGAGCGTTCGACGTGCGGGCGCACATCGAGGGTGGTGGTCTGACTGGCCAGGCTGGCGCGCTTCGCCTGGGCGTGGCCCGGGCGCTGGTGGAGGCCGACTCGCAGCACCGGGCCAAGCTCCGGACCGGCGGCCTGCTGACCCGCGATCCCCGCGCGGTCGAGCGCAAGAAGCCGGGCCGCGCCGGCGCCCGGAAGCGGTTCCAGTTCAGCAAGCGCTAGGCGGTATCCCGGCGGGTGGGCGGCCGTCCCGGCCGCCCGCCCGCGCAGTTCAATCACGCACGCCCCGGGATCTCCAGCGGGGTGCCCCGAGCCGGCAGGCAAGGGGTTCGCTGGGGAGATGAACGGCGCGGACGACCAAACCCTCGACCCGAAGGACGGCACGAACCCGATGGCGCAGCCCCAGATTCAGGACCTGCTCGAGGCCGGAGTGCACTTCGGCCACCAGACCCGCCGCTGGAACCCGAAGATGCGGCGGTTCATCTTCGCCGAACGTTCCGGCATCTACATCATCGATCTCCAGAAGACCGTCCGGCAGATCCAGCAGGCGCAGGAACTGCTCCGGAACGTGGTGCTCAAGGGCGAGGGCGTCCTGTTCGTCTGCACCAAGAAGCAGCTCACCGGCATCGTCGCCGCCGAGGCCGCCAACTGCGGGGCGTTCTGGGTCACGGAGCGGTGGCTGGGCGGGATGCTCACCAACTTCCAGACCATCAAGCGGCAGATCCGGCGCCTGCGCGAGCTCGAGCAGGGCTCGGCCGACGGCGAATTCGAAAGCTACACCAAGAAGGAGAAGCTCCTGTTCGAGCGCGAGCGCGAGAAGCTCCTGCGCAACCTCGAAGGGATCAAGCAGATGGGCCGCCTTCCGGGCGCGCTCTTCGTGGTGGATGCCAAGAAGGAGAAGATCGCCGTCCAGGAAGCCAATAAGCTTGGCATCCCGGTGGTGGCCATCGTGGACACCAAT
>JAOUIC010000246.1 GCA_029884275.1 Gemmatimonadota bacterium
GGTGGCCTGCGTGGGAGGCGGCTCCAACGCGATCGGGCTGTTCGACGCATTCCTCGGCGACCTGGAAGTCGAACTGGTCGGGGTGGAGGCGGCCGGCGAGGGCATCGGGAGCGGCCGCCACAGCGCCACCCTGTCGGCGGGCACGCCCGGCGTCCTTCATGGCTGCCTCAGCTATCTGCTGCAGGATGACGACGGCCAGGTTCAGCCGGCCCACTCCGTGTCGGCGGGTCTGGACTACCCCGGCGTCGGACCGGAGCACAGCTGGCTCAGGGATTCGGGAAGGGTGCGCTACGAGGCGGTGACCGATGCCGAGGCGCTGGCCGGCTTTCAGTCTCTGGCGCGGCTGGAGGGTATCATTCCAGCCCTCGAGACCGCTCACGCCCTGGCCTGGCTGGAACGGCACCGGGGAGCGTGGGCCGCGTCCGACCCCGTCCTGGTCTGCCTGAGCGGCCGCGGTGACAAGGATGTCGCGCATGTCGCGCGACTCCTGGGGGAGGGCGCGTGACCGGCCAGATGCCCGCCGCGGTCCTGCTCCCGCCGTCACAGGTCGAGGAGCTGTTCCGCACCCTGACGAAGGCCGTCCGCGCCTTCCAGATGTATCTCCCCAACAACCCGATCTACCACCGCGCGGTCCAGAACATCCGCGCCGCCTTTGCGCCGATCTGGGCGAGCGGGCAGGACCGGCTGGTGCTCCAGATCGTGGAAACCGACCTGGTATGGGACGAACAGGTGGTCTACCACCAGCCGAGCAAGTCGGACAGCTTCGCCTGGTCGTTGTTCAAGGACGGGATGCGGGTCCTGACGCTCTACCCCGGGGTCGAGGAGGAGGAAATCGTCCGCTTCCTCGACATCATCCAGCGGGCCCGCAACCTCTCTCCCGACGCCGGCGACGACCTCCTCACCCTGCTGTGGGAGCAGGAGTTCTCGCTGGTCCACTATCACTTCACCGAGTTGATCCCCGACGCCGGGGTGCCGGGTCTCTCCGGCGAGGGCGCCTACAGCCGCCCGGCCGAAGACCCGGCCGCGCAGGCCGCCGAGACCAAGGCCAGGGTCGCGGAAGATGCACCGGAGCGGCCCAGTGGAGTGATCGACGTCGAGGACTTCGACTCGACGCTGTACTGGCTCGAGGAGGCTGAAGTCCGCGCGCTTACCGAGGCGATCACGCAGGAATACGCGCAGGACCTGCGGCGGAACGTGCTCAACATCGTCTTCGACGTGCTGGAGCAGCGCGGGGAGGACGAGGTACGGTTCGAGATCCTCGATTCGCTCGAGGCGTACCTGCCCCACGTGCTGAACGCAGGCGACTTCCGGGTCGTGGCCCAGATTCTCCGCGAGGCCCGCCTCCTCGGCCGACGCCCCGATCTGATGACCCCAGGGCAGCGCGCCAGGCTGGCGGCATTCACCGACCGGCTCTCGGAGGCCGAGGTCCTCACCCAGATCCTGCAGTCGGTCACCGAGGCCCAGACCCCTCCCGCCGAAGACGATCTTCGCGAGCTGTTCGGCGAGCTCCGCCCGGCGGGGCTCGAGACGGTGCTGGTCTGGCTCCCCAAGGTCGCCGACTCCTCGCCGGTGCACCAGCCACTGGCCTCGGCCGTGGACCGCCTGGCCGAGAGCAGCCCGCAGGAAGTGGTGCGACTCCTCCAGCACCCCCAGTCGGAGGCGCTGGTCGCGACGGTCGACCTCTGCGGGCGCCTCAAGCTCGGCAGCGCCGTGCCGGGGCTCTCCGGCACCCTGCGGCACCCGCTCCCCGCGGTCCGCGCCGCCACGGTGCGGGCGCTCGAGGCGCTCGGCACGCCCGGCGCGCTGCAACTGCTGGAAGGGGCGCTCGAGGACGCCGACCGGGAAGTGCGGATCGCGGCGGCGCAGGCCGTCGGACGGCGTGGGTACAAGGGCGCCCTTGGCCAGCTGGAGGCGGTGGTACGGGGCAAGGCCGATCGCGCCATGGACCTGACCGAGCGGATGAGGTTCTTCGAGGCGTACGCCGAGGTGGCCGGCGTTGCCTCCCTGGAGCTGCTGAGCGCGATGCTCTCGCCTGGCACCTTCTTGCGGCGCAAGGAGCCCACCGAAGTCCGGGCCTGCGCCGCGCTGGCGCTGGGCCGGCTCCGGACCCCCGAGTCGAGGGAGGCGCTGCAGCGCCATCGGGACGACAAGGAACTGGTGGTGCGCAACGCCGTGGGGCGGGCGCTCAGGGAGACCCAGTCGTGACCGGCGAGATCGAGTCCCAGCACGCCCGCTCGGACCACCGGGTCGCGGACGACGCCTTCCTGCGCCCCGCCGGGCGGGTCTTCCTGCTGGCGATGTACACCGCGCTCCGGAGTCTCAAGCTCTATCCCATCGAGAACGCCACCGCCCAGAAGTCGCTCGACGACCTGCAGGCCGCGGCGCAGACGATCCTGGCACCGCTGGGGGAGATCGAGCTCCGCCTGTCAGGCGACTTCCTCTTCGTGAACGGGACCCGGCTGCGGCTCGAACTCGACAACTACGCCTCTTTCAGCAACCTCCTCGCCGTCCTGACCTCGGCTCACGTCGGCGAGCTCCGCGTGTTGCCGGGGATCGAGCGACGCGAGTGGCAGGTGCTGATCGGGCTCCTGCTGGCAGTCTCTGCCCGCGGCGACGGCGACGCCGACCGGCTGGTGGAACTGCGCGAGCGGCTGGCCGCGGCCCAGGTGACCCACATCGACGTGCTCCCGCCGCAGGAATCGGAGGCCAAGGTCGCCGAGGCGGAGCAGGCCCGCGAAGCGGCCAAGCGGACCTACTCGTACGGCGTGGCGGTCACGAAGGACCTGATCAACAGCGTGCGGATGGGCCGGACCACGTCCGTCGCCAGGGTGAAGCGCGCAGTGCAGTCGATCGTGGACCAGGTGCTCAACAACGAGGCCTCGCTCCTCGGCCTGACCACCATCAGGGACTATGACGAGTATACTTTCGCCCACTCGGTCAACGTCTGCATCCTGTCGGTGTCCATCGGGCGGAAAATCGGACTGACCAGGCTGCAGCTCTACGACCTGGGGCTCGCGGCGCTGCTGCATGACGTGGGCAAGGCGCGGATTCCCCTCGAGGTGCTGAACAAGACTTCGGGCCTCGACGAGGCGGAGTGGCAGCTGATGCAGACCCACCCATGGCTCGGCGTGCTGACGTTGTTCTCCATGCGGGGCTACGGGGAGATGCCCTACCGCCAGATCGTGGTGGCCCATGAGCACCACATGAAGCGGGATCTCACCGGTTACCCCAAGGCGATCCGACCCCGGGAAATGGGCATCTACAGCCGCATCGTCGCGGTCGCGGATGGCTACGACGCCGCCACCACGCGGCGCTCCTACCAGACGGTGCCGATCCAGCCCGACCAGGTGCTGCGCGAGATGTGGGAGAACCCGCGGCGCGGGTACGACCGGGTGCTGGTGAAGGCGCTGATCAACCTGATCGGGATCTATCCGGTGGGAACATGCGTGATCCTCGATACCTTCGAGGTGGGCATCGTCGCCTCGGTGAACCCCAACCCGGAACTCCTGAACCGTCCGGTCATCCGGCTCTGTATCGACGCCGATGGCGCCCTGATCGGCCCCCCCGGCCAGGAGGCGAACCTGGGCGAGGCGGATGCCTCGGGGGGGTTCCGGCGCTCCATCGTGAAGGTGACCGACCCTGACCGCTACGGCATCGTTGTCGGCGACTACTTTGTCTGAGTCCGCGCTGGCAGCGGCCTGGGCCTCGCTCCGGGCGCGCGGCCGCACCGCGCTCATTCCCTACCTGACCGCCGGGCATCCCGACCGGGCCCGGAGTCTCGCCGCGATCCGGGCCGCGGCCGAGCACGCCGACCTGGTCGAGGTGGGAGTGGCGTTCAGCGACCCGCTCGCCGACGGGCCGACGATCCAGGCCTCGAGCTTCGAGGCCCTGCGGGGCGGAATGACGCTCCCGCGCACCCTCGAACTCGTCGCCGAGGCGAGGCTCGCGGTCCCGGTGATCGTGTTCAGCTACCTCAATCCGGTGCTGCGCTACGGGGTCGATCGCTTCCTGCGGGACGCGGCGGCGGCCGGC
>JAOUIC010000247.1 GCA_029884275.1 Gemmatimonadota bacterium
CCGGCTGGAGGCCATCATCGCCATGGCGGCGGAGCTCGGCGCCGACCGCCTGGAGCTGGCCAACACCCAGTACTACGGCTGGGCTCTGGAAAACCGGGCCGCGCTGATGCCGACCCGCGCCCAGGTGGACCGGGCGCGCGCCATCGCGGAGCAGGCCATCAAGCGTTTCCGTGGCCAGATGCAGATCATCTTCGTGCTGCCCGATTACTACGAGTCCTATCCCAAGCCGTGCTACGGCGGCTGGGGCGTGAACTACGTGCTGGTGACGCCCGAGGGCCGCGCGCTGCCCTGCCACGGCGCGACCTCGATCTCCACCCTCGAATTCGTGAATGTGCGCGACCATTCGCTCGAGTGGATCTGGCGGGAATCCCCGATCTTCAACGCCTTCCGTGGCGACGCCTGGATGAAGGAGCCGTGCCGTTCCTGCCCCCGAAAGGCGACCGACTTCGGGGGGTGCCGGTGCCAGGCCTTCCAGCTGACCGGCGATGCCGCCAACACCGATCCGGTCTGCATCCTGGCTCCGCAGCGCGGGATGATCGACGCTGCCCTGGGTGAGGCAGGCCCCCTCGAGTACACCTACCGCAGCCTCCCCGCCGAGCCACAGCGCGCCTGATCCCCGGATGACCTCTCCCAACACCATAGAGGCGCGGGGACTGGGTCGCGACTACGGGGTGACCCGCGCGCTGGAGGGGCTCGATCTCTCGGTCGAGGCGGGCTCCCTGGTCGGGATCCTGGGCCCGAATGGCGCGGGAAAGACCACCGCGCTCCTCATGCTCGCGACGCTGCTCCGCCCAACCCGGGGCTCGGCCCGGGTGATGGGGTGCGACCTCATCAGCGAGGCATCCGCCATCCGCCGCCGGCTGGGCCTCGTATTTCAGGAGGCCACCATCGACGGCTTGCTGACCGTGGAGGAGAACCTGCGATTCGCGGGCCGGCTGGCCGGCCTGGATGGCTACAGCGTCAAGCACGCGGTGAACGAAGTCGTCCAGCGGATCGGCCTCGGTCCCCTTCGCCAGCGGCGGGCCAGCCAGCTGTCAGGCGGGTGGCGCCGCCTGACCGACATCGCCCGGGCCACGCTGCACCGGCCGGCCCTCCTGCTGCTGGACGAGCCGACGGTGGGGCTGGATCCGGAGCATCGCGAACGGATGTGGAGCGTGCTCGATGCCGAACGCCGGGAGCGCGGCATCACGGTGCTGTTCTCCACTCACTACATGGCCGAGGCGGAATCGGCCGACCGGGTGTTGCTACTGTCGAAGGGGGCCGTGGTCGAGGAGGGCGCTCCCGCCGACCTCCAGCGCGGCGTCGGGGTGGCGGTGGCAGAGTTCGAAGGCCCCGCAGGGGCAGCAATCGAGGCCGCCCTGGTGCGCGAGCAGCTGGCGGCTACCTCGATGCGGACGGAACGGGGCTGGCGGGTGGGTGTTCGGGAACCGCAGCGGGTCGCGCAGCTGGTGGCGGAGGCGCCGGGGGGAGTCACCCGGTTCCTGCTCCGCGAGGCGACCCTCGAAGACGTCTATTTCCTCAGGACCCGATGAGCGCCATCAGCGCGATTCACGGCATCGTCGCGCGCGATCTGCAACGCGCCGCACGGCAGAAGAGCCGGATGCTGGGCGGCCTGGCGCGGCCATTCATCTGGCTGCTGCTGATCGGTGGCGGCTACGGGGCGATCGCGCGGGTGGACGGCGGCTCCTACCACGCCTTCGTCTTCCCCGGCGTGGTGGCCATGGCGGTGCTGTTCGGCGGCATGCTGACCGCGATCTCGACCGTCTACGATCGCGAGTTCGGGATGCTGCGCCTGATGCTGGCCAGCCCGGCCGGGGTGGGCGTGATCCTCGCCGGCCGCACGCTCTCCGCAGCGCTGGTCGGCGGCCTGCAGGGGCTGGCCGTGCTTGCCTGTGCGCCATTCCTGCTCGATGCCACGGCCGGACACTACCTCGCCGCGCTCGGCGCGCTTTCCCTGAGTGCGGTCTCGAGTGGCGCGCTTGGGCTGCTGGTGGCGTCGCGGCTTCGATCGGTGGAGAACTTCGCCGGGGTGATCAACGTGGTGCTGTTTCCGCTGTTCTTCCTCAGCGGGGCGCTCTATCCCCTCGCGGGCGTCCCGTCAGCGCTCCGAACGGTGGCACGGGTGAACCCGGTGACCTACCAGGTGGACCTGATGCGCCACGCCCTGGGGCAGGGCCCCGAGTTCGGGCTCACCTTCGACCTGCTGGCGTTGTTGGGTAGCAGCATCCTGGCGCTGGCCCTTGCCGGCGCCTTGTTCGATCCCGAGCGCCGCTTCCTGGCCTCAGTGGGGGGAGCGCGGCGGTAGGACCAGCCTACCGGCGGCGCCGCAGCAGCAGCCCGCCCACGAGCAAGGCAAGGCAGCCCCGCCGGGAGGATGCCGGCGGTACGCCGGCTGTCGTGACTGGGGTGGGGCTCGGCGCCGCCGCCGCAGGGGGCGCCACGGCCCTCCCCTCGAGTGCATCCAGGAACTCCGCCACGGTGGCGAATCGCGCGTTCGGCTCCTTGTCCAGCGCCCGCATGATGGTCCGTTCCACTGCTTCGGGGACGTCGATCACGGGCCGGAGCGGCCGCGGTGGCCCCGCAAACCGACGCATCAGCGTCGCGGCGGGCGTCGGCCCCTTGAAAGGGGGCTCACCCGATACCATCTCGTAGAGTACGCTGGCCAGGGCGTACTGGTCGGCCCGGCCGTCGATCTCCTTCTCGCCCGCCGCCTGTTCCGGGCTCATGTACACCGGGGTCCCCACGATCATCCCGGTCGCGGTGAGCTTCTCGTGCATCTCGCTCACCGCCCGGGCCACCCCGAAATCGGCGACCATCACGCGCTCGCCGTCCAGCAGGATGTTGTCCGGCTTGATGTCGCGGTGGATCACCCCCTGCTCGTGGGCATGGGCCAGCGCGGAACCCACGGCGCGGGTGATGGTCATGGCCCGCTCTGTCGTCAGTTGCTGTTCCCGCTGCATCAGGTCCTGCAGGTTCTCCCCCTGCACGTAGGGCATGGTGAACCAGAGGAGGTCCTCCACCTCGCCCGAGTCGAGCACTCCCAGGATGTTGGGGTGGTCGAGGCTGCCGGCGACTCGTATCTCCCGCTTGAAGCGGTCCGCGCCCACGGTCTTGGCGAGTTCGGGGTTGAGAACCTTGAGCGCCACGGCCTGGCCGGAGGCCAGTTCGTGCGCCAGAAAGACCGTGGCCATCCCTCCCCGGCCGAGTTCCTTGTCGAAACGGTAGCGGTCGGCCAAGGCGGTCTGGAGGGTGGGCAGCGCGTCGGTCACAGTCGGTTCCGGGTGAGGGCTGGCCAAACTACGGCCGGTCTCGTGGAATGGCCAGTCCGGGGGGGCGAGCCGGGTCCGGAGACTCGACAGGGGGCTCCCTGAGCGTATCTTGCACAAAGCCGACTCAAACTTAAGGGATACGAATGGCCGGTCTGGCCCCCACGCCGGGGCAGGTGGATCTCGCCCAGGCGAGCTATGAGCGTTGCCGCCTGTCCGACGCCTTCATGACGGACTTCTACGAGGCGTTCCTGGCGAGTGACCCGAGGATTCCTCCGCTCTTCGCGAAGACGGACTTCGACCGCCAGAAGCGGCTGCTGCAGCACGCTCTGGGTCTCCTGATGAGCTTCGCGCGCCGCCCCAATCCCAACCTGCTCGAGCGCATCGCCGCGAGGCACGGCCCCGCCGATCTCAACATCCCGCCGGAACTGTACCCCCTGTTCGTTGGCGCTGTTCTCGTGACAGTGCGCAAGCATGACCCGCAGTTCAGCGATGAGACCCGTGAGGCCTGGGAGGCGGCGCTGGCCCCCGGCGTAAGCTACATGGAGCGGTTCGGCCGGTGACCGAGGCCAACGCCTGCGAGCGCTGCGGCGCCGCCATCATGGTTGGGGCGCGGTACTGTGCGGCATGCGGCGCGGATATCTCCGACCAGCAAGGGAACATCGCGACCAGCCTGGTGCCGGCGACGGGGATGGCCAGCACCCAACAGATCAAGCTGGCGCTGCTCGACCGGCTCAGGGACATCACGCTGGGC
>JAOUIC010000248.1 GCA_029884275.1 Gemmatimonadota bacterium
CTCGGCCTCCGTGAAATAGCGCCCGGCAGCCATGGGAAAGGAGAGCACGTCCGCCGCGCTGGAGAGTGTTGCCACCACCCCGACCTCCACCGAGTCCGCGCCGGGCCCCCTGAGCCAGGCGGCCCCGGTCAGCGCGATGGAGGCCCCCCGGACGCCAGGGATGGCCGCCACCAGCGAGGCCGCCTCCGCCGCTCCGAAGACCGGGTAGCTGTCAACCGGAAACACCTGGCCATCGATGAAGACAGAGGTCCGGGGCTGGAGCACCACGGATTGGAGATCGGTGGTCTGTTCGATCTGCTGGCGACCATACCGCTGGAGGCCATCGCCGAGCGCCAGGACCGCGACGAGTGAGGCGGAGCCGACGACGATCCCGAGGGTGGACAGCGCCGTCCGGAGTGGATTGGCCCGGAGAGTCTCGATGCCGATGGTGACGGAGGAAAGGCGGGTCGGGGACATGGCGCTGGTACGCGGCCTGACCACAGGCGGTTTCGGCGCCATCCCCGGACGCCAGGTCAGGACTTGGTGGCGCTCAGTCCCGGAACGGTGGCCTCAAGGGGCGTGTCGGGCTCGATCCTGATCACCAGGGCGGTGATGTTGTCGAGCCCCCCGCGGCGGTTCGCCTCGTTGATCAGCCGGTCCACCCAGTGCTGGGGGCCCCCCTCGCCCTTGAGGATCACGGCCAGCTGCTCGTCCTCGAGCATGCCGGTCAGGCCGTCGGAGGCGAGCAGCACGATGTCCCCCGCCCGGAGATGCCCGAAGTACAGGTCGGGGACAACCTCGGCGTTCGCGCCGATGCACCGGGTGATCACGTTGCTGTACGGATGAACCCGCGCCTGCTCCTCGGTCAGCAGGCCGAGATCCACCTGTTCCTGCACATAGGAGTGGTCCTTGGTCAGCTGGAGCATCCTGCCGTCACGGAGCATGTACGCCCGGCTGTCGCCCACCTGCCCAAGGAGAAACCGCTGGGGCAACAGTATCAGTGCGGTAGTGGTGGTGCCCATCCCCCGCTTGTCCTGCTCGGTGAGAGTGCGGTCGAAGATCGCGGCATTCGCTTCGATGATCGCGTGCCGCATGCGTTCGCCCGCAGCTTCATCATCGAGGCCGCGCAGGCTGCCAAGCTCCCGGGCGATGATCCGGACCGCCATGTCGCTCGCCACCTCGCCGGCGGCATGGCCGCCCATGCCGTCCGCCACGATGAACACGCCGCGGTCAGGCAGCATCATGTAACTGTCTTCGTTCCCGGACCGGACGACGCCGGTGTCAGTGCGGGCTGCGCAGGAAAATCGCATCGAGTCCGTGGCCTACTTCACGACGAAGAAGTAGACCAGCGCCGCGAGGATCGCGACCACCACGGCCGGCACCAGCCAGCCCGGCACCGCGGACTTGGGCGGGGAACTGACCACCACCTGCCCTGGCCTCAGCACGGGTGGCCTTGGCGCGGGACGGGGAGCGGGCGCCGGCTGCGCCGCGGGTGGTGCCAACGGCGGGGGTGAAGCAGGAGCCACGGCGGCGGGTGAAGGAGGCGCGGGAGCGGCCGCGGGCGGTGCCGGTGCCACCGTCCCCTCCACCCGGATCGCACCCATCACCTTGGTGCCGGTTCCCTGGGTGGTCCCGAGGTGGTCGTCGGTCGGGTCGAACATGAGGGAAACATCGCCGAACCGCACGACGTTTCCGGGACTGAGCGGGGCGTCGCCGGAGAGCCGCTCGCCATCGATAAAAGTGCCGTTGGTCGAGCCAAGATCGCTCAACACCCAGACCCCTTCGCGACGGGTCAGCTTGGCATGCGTGCCGCTCACGCTCTCCTCTGGAAGCACCAGATCATTGTAGTCAGCCCGGCCGATGTTCACCACCGGGACGCGGACCGTGAGGCGCTCCCCCTTCAGGCTCCCGCTCCGGACCAGAAACGTGGCCATGGGGAGCGACGCGCCCGAGGCGCGCGCCACCGGTCTGGGAGGCGCGACCGGTGGCGGGACCGGCAGGCCGTGCATCGTGTGGCTGAGCCGCACTGCCGCGCCGGTCGGGGGGGGCGGCGCCGGAGGAAGGGGAGCGGCAGGCTCAATCGGCGCCGGCGTCAAAGGGACTTGGGCCCCGCCTCCGGGCGGCTCAGCCGCCTTGTCGGCGTAGAACCGGAAATCGTTGTCGCCCACCCTGATGATGTCCGAGCGCGCCAGGATGCGCTGTCCCTCGATCCGCTCGCCGTTCACGAAGGTGCCGTTGGTGCTGCTGTCGATGAGCAGGTAGCCCTGCGCGGAGGCGACAATCTCCGCGTGGCGCCGGGAGACGTCCTTGTTGGGAACCACGATCTCGCAACCCGCTTCCCGGCCGAACACCAGCGGGATTGAGCCGATGGTGTATTCCCGACCATCGGTCAGCGAAACCAGCCGACCGCCGGTGGCGGCCGTGGCAGGCTTGGGAGTGCTCGGCTTCTGCGCTGCCTCGACCATCCGGGCGAGGTCGGAGGCGCTGACGAACTGGGTGCTGCCGCTGCGACGGGGATCGTGCAGGAAGAGGTCGTGACCGCCCACCTGCAGCTTGTCGCCATGCAGCATCGGGGCGGGGTCGGCCCCGAGACGCACGCCGTTCAGAAGGATGTCACTGTCCCCGATCCGCCGGACCGAGACCGACCCGTCCACGGCCCCGATGACAATGGCCTGGATACCGGAGAGCCCCTCGAGTCTGACGCTGCACGAGGGGTCCCCTCCGAGCGTCAGTTCCCCCGTGGGGATCGGCGTTCGCCGTCCTCCCAGTTCCAGTTCCATCATCCCGTAGAGCCCTCTTGAGGAGCGGGTTGCCAAACGTATGGTGCCCCCCCTAAGGGCGCAAGCGAGCGATGCTTACGCCACTTCGGCGCGGCCCCCTCCCCGGAACTGCAGCCGGTGGAGCCGGTGGTAGAGCCCGCCGACGGCGAGCAATTCCTGGTGGGTCCCGCGCTCGCGAATCTCGCCATGGTGCACCACCAGGATCTGGTCGGCGTGCAGGATGGTGCTCAACCGGTGCGCCACCACGATGCTGGTGCGGCCCTCCATCAGCTCCGACAGCGCGAGCTGGATCTGCGCCTCGGCCATCGCGTCCACCGCGCTCGTCGCCTCGTCCAGCAGCAGGATGCGCGGATCCCGCGCCAGCGCCCGGGCGAACGAGAGCAGCTGCCGCTCCCCCACGCTCAGGGTCCGGCCCCGTTCTCCCAGGACCTGCAGGTAGCCCCCGGGTAGCCGGTCGATGAACCGATCCGCTCCGACCCGCGTGGCCGCGTGCCGGGCAGCGTCCGGGGAAACTGCGGCATCCAGCACCAGGTTCCGCTCGATGTCACCCGCGAACAGGAACAGCTCCTGCGGCACGAAGCCGATGAGGCCCCGGAGTTCGGCCGGGTCGAGGTTCCGGATGTCGACCCCGTCCACCAGGATCCGCCCGCGGGAAGGATCATAGAACCGAAGCAGCAGGCTGATGATGGTCGTCTTCCCCGCCCCCGTGGGCCCCACCAGCGCGATGGTCTCGCCGGGCCGGGCCCGGAAGGTGATGCCCCTGAGGACCCAGGGATCGTCCGGCGCATCGCCGTAACGGAACCAGACGTCCTCGAACGCGACCTCGCCGCGCGCCCCGGCCGGCCGTGGGGTGGGCGCGGTCGGCGGGCGGACTTCCGGCTGGGTATCGAGCAGGCCGAAGATGCGCTCCGACGAGGCCATCGCGCTCTGGAGCAGGTTGTATTTCTCCGACAGATCCTGCAGCGGCTGGAAGAACCGCCGCGTCAGCTGGATGAACGCGGCGAGAACCCCGACCGTCAGGGTGTCCGAGAGCGCGCGGATCCCTCCGTACCAGAGGAGGAGCGCCAGCGCCACCGTGGTCAGGAACTCCACCACCGGGAAGAAGACGGCGTAGACGGTGATCGACCGGAGGTGCGCCTGCAGGTGCGACCGGTTGAGCCGCGCGAACGACTCGGCCTCCGCGGCTTCCCGCCCGAACAGCTGGACCACCCGCATGCCGGAGAGCCGCTCCTGGAGGAGGCGTTCATCCGCGCCACGCGG